>CANDYO010000007.1 GCA_947424995.1 Rickettsiales bacterium
ATAGCCCTTAATTTGATAATTATTCATCAAGATTGGATAAAGCTCTTCTTCATCATTTAAATAGAGATAAACATCGCCAACTATAGGTGTCTTCAATTGATCTTCATCGTGATAAAGCAAATAGACGTTACCATTTAGGGTAAGAGACTTAACAGTTTTTAATTGACCACGCATAAAAGTATCTACTTAAATTAAATTTATTTGATTATATTTAAATAGCTCTAAAAAGCAAGATCTAAGCTGAGGGGGTATAAAGGTTTGTGGTTATTGTCGATGTTTTAGCGTCATCCCTGACGAAAGAGCCGAAGGCTCTGTAGATCGGGGATATCAGGAGTTTTTAGCCCTTATGAGATCTCCGATCTCATAAAAACTAGGCAAAGCCTAATTTTTACTCGTTAGGGATGACGCCAATTCTGACTAGCTTTTATACCAACTACTATCCATTTGCATAATAAGTAGTTTTTTGCTATTTTATAAAAACTTAAATAATTTTATGAGTATTTCTAGTGGCCATTAAAATTGGTAATATAACTATAGATTCGCCGGTGATTTTAGCGCCAATGTCAGGGGTAACCGATATGCCTTTTAGACAATTAGTTAAAAAATTTGGGGCAGGACTGGTAGTATCAGAGATGATTGCCAGTAGAGCTATGATTATTCAAACTAGACAATCACTACAAAAATGTGCGATATCCGAATTTGAGGATACTACCTCAGTGCAGCTTGCTGGTTGTGATCCTCAAATTATGGCTGAAGCAGCTAAGCTTAATGAAGATCTTGGTGCTCCTATTATTGATATAAATTTTGGTTGTCCAGTAAAAAAAGTAGTCGGTGGTAATGCTGGTTCTGCTTTGATGCGTGACGAGAAACTAGCTGCTCAAATATTAGAAGCTACAGTTAAGGCAGTAAAGGTTCCAGTAACTTTAAAAATGCGTAAAGGATGGGATGAATCTTCACTTAATGCACCTCGTTTAGCAAAAATTGCTGAAGATGTAGGGATTCAAATGATTACCATTCATGGTAGGACAAGATGTCAACTCTATAACGGTGTTGCAGACTGGAGATTTATTAGTAAGGTAAAAGAAGCGGTCTCAATTCCTGTTATTGCTAATGGTGATATAATCACTTTAGAAGATGCAGTAAGATGCAAAGAAGAATCAAATGCTGATGGAGTGATGATAGGTCGTGGCGCTTATGGTAAGCCATGGTTTATTAATCAGGTAATGCATTATTTTAATACTGGTGAAAAATTAGTCGATCCGGATATGGCCACCAAATTAGCTGCTATCTTAGAACATTATGATCATATGATTGAGCATTATGGCGAAGAAAATGGCGTAAGGATGGCACGCAAGCATATTGGTTGGTATAGTTCTGGACTTCCTTCTTCTGCCGAGTTTAGATTTAAAATAAATCAGCTTGATCAGTCGAGTGAAGTTAAGAAGCGCTTGAGCGAATTCTTCAATCAGTTTATTTAGATAAAATCATTGCAGGAGCTGATAACAGCACTAAAAGCACGTGAGGTCGTCACCCTTGGCCCTTTAGGGCTGAGGGTCCAGTTGAATTCTTTTTAAATTATTCAGTTACTCAAGGTTTTTAAAAGATTTCAACTGGATTCTCGAACTTCACTACGTTCGTTCAAGAATGACGCCGATTTTGCTTTAAGGCAAGAAGTAACTTTTTTACATTCGACTATTTAGCTTATAGTTCTGAGTGTGGAATAGATAGATCAGAAGTCTGTTGCATGTTTTCACCGATACATTGCGCTAAAGCTACTGTATTTTGGACAGTATCAACAGCATTGAATGGATTGATATCAGCGCATTTAATAAAAGCAGTTACCTTTTTACTTATACCTGATTGAGGAGCATTTATTATGCAGCCAAGCAATTCTTCTGCTCTAGCAGGATTTTCACCAGTAACGTCAGCGCATTTTTCAATTTCAGTCTGCATTCCTTTTTGAAAAACATCTTTGAGTACGGCATTAGTATCTATTTGACGAAAAGCTTTAGCTAAGATATTTAGATCATCGTGTGATATACGCTTAATATTCTTTGCTGTATCTACTGCTTCTGATTCAGCATCCTTAGCCATGCATCTGCTAAGAGCAGCAGTATCATGAATTACGCTAACTGCTTCAGCCATAGTATCGATATCAGCACATTTAGTAAAAACAGCAATCTTATGACTAATCCTTGCTTGAGGCATATTTATAGCGCAATTAAGCAGTATTTCTGCCTCAGTAGAATTGCCGCCAATATTATGAGCGCAGCGCTCAATCTCAGTTTTTGTTTCGTTTTGTAACGCTAATTTTAAACCACCATTATTTTCCATCTGCAAAAAATCTTCAGCTAAATCATGTAATTCACCAGTTGGAACACGTTCAGCTACTTCGGTTGCAAGATTAGTTAAACCTGATTCTAAATCGCTAAATTTAGAAATCCCAGCCCATTGCAAAAGATTTGTATGATAGAGAAAAGTAAAAACTGTAGATAATCCATTAGCAAGGCTGAAGGCTAGATGAAAGGCATGAGTTAAAGGAGAGGTGACAGGTAATTTAGTAGCTGAGTGTTTCCTAGGCATATTATTCTCCATTTTTAAAGATTAAGATAATATGATATAGGCTAATCTTTAAAAAATTACTAATAGAAATATTAAAATTTTATTTATGACCTAGGAGAGCATGTTTTAACTTTTCTTCGTCAGAGATATTATATTGCTTAAGCATTCGTACTATTGTACGGTTGATATCATTGCTAATATATTTGCTTTTGCTATTAGAAGAAAGATCTATCCAAAACTCTACTTCAACATCATAAGTATCTTTAAAGATTTCTTTGAATAAGACTACTGGTTCAGGTTTTTTTAAGATTCTAGGATGCTTCTTTAAAGCATCAAGAATAATTTTATCTACCTCATCTATTTCTAGTTCATTATCAATTCTAAAATTTAGTACACTTTTTAAAGTGGTGTCTTCATGAGTCCAGTTAATGATAACATCTTGAAGAATGCTACTATTAGGCACTAAAATGGTAATGTTTTTATCAGTTCGAATGCTTACACATCTTGCTCCGATATCTACCACTTCTCCGACTATATCTTTTACTTCTATAATATCTCCAAGTTTGATCGGACGTTCTACCATGATAATAATTCCACTAATAAAATTCTCAGCAACATTTTTACTACCAAGACCGATACCTAAGGCAAGTGTTGTTCCGATAACAGTAAATACGGTTAAGGGGACATTAGAAACATCCAATACAAATACAGCTATTAACACTACGAAAAAATAATGAGAAAGCCGCTCTAGTGAGCTTGCAGCTCCAGCATCTAAAGTCTTTGATAATTTTCTCTTAACTAGTTTGCTTAAATGTTTGGCATATTTAAGCCCGACCATAAATAAAATAATACTGATAGTGATATTAGAGACTAAGATTTTTTGTTTATCAGCAGTAATAAAAACTTGATAATTCCAGATGGATGATATGCCATCCAATATGTCATAAAAAATAGTAGAGAATGGATGATCACTATGAAATATTTCTATTATTTTGTTAAAAAGATTTTCGATCATGCTGGTTTATTCCTTAAAGTATTTCCAATAAGATAATCTATTCTTACTTAAGAATAAACCTATTTTTACTTAAACGGTAAATGCTCTAGAAGATGGTTTTTGATTTCCCTGCGATGGTGATGGCGAGGGTGCAAGTGGTAATTTGGTATTAGCTTCGTAAGCTTGAAGTAATGATGGAGTTGGAGTATCATTACTATTAAATAAAGCATTGTATATTGGTGCTATTATAGCGTTATTCAGCGTGTTGCTATAACTAGTAATATCAAAATAGCTAGCATATTTTTCTATAGTTTCGATAACCGGTTTTAGCAGTTCGTTTTTTACAAGATCAGCTATTTCAGATTCAAATAATTTATCATAACCATCTTTAACGCTATGTAGGGCAGAGTTTAAGCTAACTGGAATTACTAATTTACGGCCAAGGAGTTGAGCATTTATTGTTTGATAAGTTGTTACTGGATCATATTGTAATTGAGTATGTAAAGTATCTGCTGTTAGCCCTAGTTGAGTATATTTCTCAGCTCCTTGAGTGGAAAGAGAACCAGGAGCGCCAAAAGTTGCAACCTTATGATCAATTTCAGTATCACGATCTGGATTAGATTTATCATACATTGCTGCATAAGAAGCTATTGCTCCACCTAAGCTATGACCAGTATAAGTTATATTTTTACATTGATGACCTTTGCTTGCCATCATTTCTTTCGCCATCTCTATGGCTTGAAGTCTATTCTGATTGGATGCTAAAAATTCATCGATAAAACCAGCTTGTCCAGTGATTTTAGTGCCATCTTGTAAATCCATTTCACTATGCAATACTCTAACGTCATTGATTAATTCACTAATGCTATTAGTGCCATGATAAGCTATGGTTAGTTTTCCTTCGCTGGCTATTACGTATCCAGCAAGAGTCATTTCATTGGATTGTAGATTGGTTTTATAGAAAGGAGTAATACCGATTATACTATCATCGCCACAATGTTTTTTTAATTTAGCAAGGGTTTCATTATATTCCTTGGTATAAGGTGGATAATAGGATAGGTCAGAGCATATCACCGCTTCTTGCACTTCATGTAAATCAAAATTTTGTGTTTTCTCTTTGCCCATAAATTCCTCATTGGAGTTTACATCATAGCTATAGATTGTTAATTTTAGGTTAATTTGGACGGTAAGAGTTTAGTCTTTGAAGATATCTTTGATTTTGGCATTGGAGAAGTTTTGCAGCACTTCTTGAACCATATCATGTTCTGCAAATTCATCGATTTGATCTAGCTTAACCTGTTCAGTTTGAGCAGATAAAGTTGGATTTCCATCATCAGATGAAACAACTATGGTCCATTTGTCGCCAGTCCATTCTTGCAGGAAGGCAGCAATTTTGTTAGAGAAATTATGGGGGACGCTGCTAGTTTGGCGAATCTTAACTCGCAATGGTTCGAACTCAATTAAATGAACATCATTAAGTAAATACTGATAAAGCAGCATTTCTCTTTGCTGATGGAATAATTGCACCAAGTCTTCAAAGTCATTGAGAGTTAATTTAGGTTTAGCTGCTGGTTTTTCAGCGTTAGCAGAAGCTACGGTAATAGATTTTCCTGTCTCAATTTTTTCAATTAAAGCCGCTGGAGTTGGTATATTGCTTAAATAGCATAAACGAATTACGATCATTTCTGCGGCCATGAGTTGATTATTAGCCATTTGTATTTCACTGATTCCTTTGAGTAGCATTTGCCATAAAATAGTTAAAGTTATGATGCTAGACTGTTCAGCGAGTTTAGCTAATTGCTCTAACTCTGCTTGGCTATATTCTAATGCGATTTCATCAGGATTAAGCTTAATTTTACTGATATTATGGATTAATTCCATCAGTTGCTGCAGGCTATTTAGTAAATCTTTACCATTATAATAAAATTCTTTTATAGCATTAAGTGCTATTTTACTATCTCCAGCAATTATAGCCTCAAGCAGAGCAATTATTTGAGTGTTATCACTATAGCCTAGTAAATTTTTGACTTGCTCTTTGGTGATTTGGCTATTATTAGCATTGGCTATCACTAAATCAAGTAAAGATAAACTATCACGCACCGATCCTTCAGCATGAGCTGCAATTAATTGTAATGCATCTATATCAGCTGTAATATTCTCTTGGTCTAAAATATCAGTTAAATGAGCGACTAATTGCTTAAGGTTTAAACGACGTAATTCAAATCTTTGGCATCTAGATAAAATAGTAATCGGTATTTTACGCAATTCAGTGGTAGCAAAAATAAATTTAACATGCGCAGGAGGTTCTTCTAAAGTTTTAAGCAAAGCATTAAAAGCGCTGGTTGAAAGCATATGCACTTCATCGATGATATATATTTTATATTTACCTAACAAAGGTAAATAATGGGTATTTTCAATGATCTCTCTAATATCATTAACTCCAGTACGACTGGCAGCATCTAGCTCTATAATGTCTGGATGTTTATCAGCTGAGGCTGCTAAACAGTTAGGGCAAGCTCCGCAAGGTATTACTAGTTTTTCATCAATAATGGGGCTAGTGCAGTTTAAAGTTTTGGCTATAATTCTAGCAGTAGTGGTTTTTCCACCACCTCTAATCCCGGTAAGTAGAAAAGTATGAGCTACTCGGTTAAGTTTTATAGCATTAACAATAGTGGTTACTAAAAACTCTTGGCCCCGAAGATGAGCAAAACTAGATGGACGGTATTTGCGGGCTAAGACTAGGTAATTTTGACTCATAAACTCTTATGCTTAAGATAAAGATAAAACTAGTAGTGACCTATTTAAACTATAATACGGCTGCTTTCTTTCGAACCTGACCGAGTTCTTGTAGATAAATACCCACTACTAGCATCTCTCAATATAAATGAGATAGATGGTTATGACAAGAGAGTTTATATTATTTTGCCTTAAATTATAATGCTGACTCAATCCATTGAGCTAGTGATTGCTTTGGTAAGGCGCCAACTTTGGTATCAGCTACTTCGCCATTTTTAAATAAAATCATAGTAGGGATCCCACGTACGTTATATCTAGCTGCTGCATCTGGATGATCATCTATGTTAATTTTAGCAATAGTTACTTTGTCTTTCATTTCTTCTGCAAGGATTTCAATAATTGGAGTTAATTGCTTGCATGGTCCACACCATGGTGCCCAAAAATCTATTAAAATTGGTTTTTTAGAGGTTTTAACTAATTCTTGAAAGCTTTGGTCAGTTAATTCTAAAGTCATAATAATCTCCTTAAAAGTTTGGCTAAGTTATATCTTAATCTAATCACTCAAAAGGCTCAAGCAATAATTGCTTTTATATCATTAACCGATTGAATATTAACTAAAGTAAAACTAGCATCAATGCGTTTATTCATTCCATTTAAAACTTTGCCAGCGCCAATTTCAGTGATATTGCTGACCCCTAGTTCTTTTAAGGTTAAAATGCTTTCGCGCCACTTCACCATTCCAGAGATTTGTTCAATCAAGCAGTTAATTATATGATCAGGCTCGGTGATGCCATCAGCTAATATGTTAGCGATGAGTGGAACTTTAGCGGGTAAGATTTTAGTTTCATACAAGGCTTTTTCCATAGTTTCTTTTACCGGTTCCATTAAGCTACAATGAAAAGGAGCGCTTACTGGAAGTTTAATAGCTTTAAATCCAGCCGCAGCTATTTGAGCGCAGGCTAAATCTATTGCTTCTAGATGACCACTAATTACTATTTGCCCAGGGCAATTATCATTAGCGATTTCACAAATATAACCATCTTGATTAACGTATTTAAGAATTTCGGTAATTTGTTCTAGGTTCATCCCTAAAACGGCAGCCATAGCGCCAACTCCAGGAGCTACAGCATTCTGCATGGTCAAACCGCGTAGCTTTACAAGCTTTGCGGTATCTTTAAGCGAAATTGCTTCAGCTGCGCATAAGGCGGTATATTCTCCTAAAGAATGTCCAGCAACATATTGGCAAAGATCAGTAATTTTCTTGCCTGTTTCATGTTGTAATGTACGTAAAATAGCCATTGAAGTGGTCATTATTGCTGGTTGGGCATTCGCGGTGAGGGTTAACTCATCGGTGGGGCCATTAAAAATAATTGCTGATAGTTTTTGATTTAATGCATCATCAACTTCTTCAAATACTTGACGGGCAATTGGGAAATTATCATAAAATTCTTTGCCCATACCAACGGTTTGAGAACCTTGGCCAGGGAATACGAAAGCTGTTTTCATTGTTCTTCCATTTTTAAAGTGGTTAAGAGTGTGTATCTAGATTATTACATGAGATTATCTATGTTTATGTAAATCAATAGAAGAAACAGAACGATGACGTCATCCTTGCGCCTTTAGGCGCGGGGATCCAGTTGAAATCTCTTATAAGTTTTGATAACTATAGGTTTATAAAAGTTTTAAACTGGACCCTCGGGACGCTTTGCGCTCCAGGGGTGACGGCCTCATTTTGCTTGAATAAATAAGAAAAACTAATCTCAGATATATGCAATGATCTTATCATATCACTAAAATAAATAAGCATTTTTGTGGTAAATAGCAAGATTTGTTATTAATATAAACAAAAAATAGGAATAGAAAGTTATGAATTTATATAATGGTTGGTTGGTGATTGATAAACCTGTAGGCAGTAGTTCAAACGATGCGGTACAAAAAATAAAAAGATTAGTCGGTAAAGTAAATAAAGTAGGGCATGCAGGTACATTAGATCCATTAGCCCAAGGAGTCTTACCAATTGCAATAGGCGAGGCCACCAAAACAGTTCAATATCTAATGGATGCCACTAAAGAGTATGAATTTGACGTCACTTGGGGACAAGAGCGTACAACTGGCGATGCGGAAGGGGAAATTAGCGCTCAAGGTGGAAATACTCCGGATATCAAAGCTATTGAAGGAGCGTTGCCAAAATTCATTGGTGAAATTATGCAGATGCCGCCAATATATTCAGCGTTAAAAATTAATGGGCAACCTGCTTATAAATTAGCGCGTAAAGGAGAAGAGGTTAAATTAAGTCCACGTAAGATTACAATTGAGGATTTTGCATTAATAAATCATGATCAAGATCAAGGTATAAGTAAGTTTAAGGTGACGTGTGGTAAAGGTACATATGTTAGATCATTAGCAGTAGATATTGCTAGGACTCTTGCCACATATGGTTATGTTTCTTATTTAAAAAGAACAAGAGTCGGTAATTTTTTTATTAATGATGCAATTATGCTAGCAAATTTAATGAATATAGTGCATAATGACGAAATTCAAAAGCATTTGCTTTCTGTAACGTATGGGCTGGGCGACATCCTGGCTGTAGAAGTGAGTGCTGATCAAGCGAAAACCTTAAGGAATGGAGTGCAAATATTTTTGCAAGACCATTCGCAAGCTTCAGAGCAGTTAGTGCAAATACTAATGCAAGGGGTTTTGCAGGCAATCGTTTGTATGGATAAAGGGCTATGTAAGCCTATAAGAGTATTTAATTTATAACGGAGATTTAGATGTCGATAACTAGTGAAGAAAAACAAAAATTGATTAAAGAATATGCAGTGCACTCTATTGATACAGGTTCTCCTGAAGTTCAGGTTGCTGTTTTAACTAAAAGAATCAATACTTTAACTGAGCATATGAAGATTAATAAAAAAGATTTTAGCACCAGACGTGGGTTGCTTATTTTAGTTGGAAGAAGAAATAGATTACTTGCGTACGTACGCGGTAAAAGTTTTGATAGATATAAAGAGTTAATATCTAGATTAGGATTACGTAAATAATCTTCAGGATTATTTTTTAAGGGAGAGGTCAACTTTTAAGTTACCTCTCCCTAAAATATTTAAAGCCTATAAAAATGATTTTATAGCTAAACTTAAAGAGTTAGGTTTACAATTGATAAAGGGAATAAAAATTTTATGTTTAAAATAATCAGCAAAGAAATTGAATGGGCTGGCAGTAAATTAAAAATAGAAACTGGTAAAATTGCTAGACAAGCTGATGGAGCTGTAGTGGTTACTTATGGTGAAACCATAATTTTATGTACAGTTGTATCAGATAAAAAGAAAAAAGAAGGAATAGATTTTCTTCCTCTAACCGTGCATTACAAAGAAATGTTTTTTGCCGCTGGACGTATTCCAGGTGGGTTTTTTAAGCGCGAAGGTAGATCTAGTGAAAAAGAAACTTTAGTATCACGTTTAATTGATCGCCCGATTAGACCATTATTTCCAGATAATTACTATCATGAAACTCAAGTTATTTGTACAGTTCTGTCATTTGATAATATCCATGATGCGGATATTTTAGCGGTGATTGGGACAGCAGCAGCACTCGCTATTTCACGGATTCCTTTTGGAGGCCCAGTAGCTGCAGCTAAAGTTGGCTATAAAGAAGGGCAGTATATATTAAATCCAAGAATCGGTACTTCGCTTGCTGAAGGTGAGTTAGATTTAGTAGTAGCTGGAACAGTAGATTCAGTGCTTATGGTAGAATCAGAAGCTAAAATGCTATCTGAAGAAATAATGTTAGGTGCGGTGAATTTCGGTCATCAACAAATGCAACCAGTATTGCAAATGATTAATGAATTAGCAGCTGAAGCTGGCGTTGCTAAAACAGAAGTTATCGCTGCTGATCATTCAAAAATAGATAAAGAAATAGCTAAGGCTATCGACACTCAATTGCGTGATGCTTATAAAGAAACAGATAAACAAGCTAGATATATTAAAGTTGATGCTGCTAAAAAAGAAGCTGTCGCTATATTGTTAGATTTAGGCGCGGAAGAGCCAGCAATCAATGTGGCTTTTAAGCATTTACAACAACATATAGTTCGTCGTCAAATTGTTGATTTAGGCAAGCGTATTGATGGACGTGGCGTGGCAGATGTTCGCGCTATTGAATGTGAAGTGTCTTTCCTACCGAGAGTACATGGTTCAGCTTTATTCACTCGTGGTGAAACTCAAGTTGTTGCTGGTACCACTTTAGGTTCAGGTAGTGATGAGCAGATGATTGATGCTCTTGAAGGCGAAAGCAAAGAAAAATTTATGCTACATTATAATTTTCCTGCGTATTCAGTTGGTGAAGCAACTCCATCTAGAGGACCTGGTAGAAGAGAAATTGGTCACGGTAAACTAGCTTGGAGAGCAATTCATCAAGTGTTGCCAACTAAAGCAGAATTTCCATATACCATCAGAGTAGTTTCTGAAGTTACTGAATCTAATGGGTCTTCTTCAATGGCAACAGTTTGTGGTAGTATTCTATCACTTATGGATGCCGGAGTGCCAATTAAAGCTCCAGTTGCAGGTATTGCAATGGGATTAATTTTAGAGCCAGATAAATATGTAGTGATTTCTGATATTTTAGGTGATGAAGATCATTTGGGTGATATGGATTTCAAAGTGGCTGGTACAGAAGCAGGTATTACAGCTCTGCAAATGGATATTAAAGTTAGAGGCATTAGCTCAGAAATTATGAAAGTTGCTTTAGCTCAAGCTAAAGATGGCAGAATGCATATTTTAAGCAAAATGAATGCAGCACTTAATACTCCTAGAACAGCGGTGAATGAATATGCTCCATCAATTATTACTATCAAGGTTAGTAAAGATAAGATCCGTGAATTAATTGGACCAGGTGGTAAAGTTATTAAAGGCATTTGTGAAGAAACTAAAGCAAAGGTTGATATTGATGACAATGGTGTTGTTACTATCTCATCATTAGGTTTAGAGCAAGGTCTTAAAGCGCAGAAAATGATTGAAGATATTGCAATGGATCCAGAAGTAAATAAAGTTTATCATGGTAAAGTTGTAAAAATTATGGAATTTGGTGCTTTTGTTAATGTTATGCCAGGTCGTGATGGTTTCTTACATGTCAGTGAAATAGCTAATGAAAAAGTTGCAAGTGTTAGCGATGTGTTAAAAGATAGTGATCAAGTTTGGGTTAAAGTTGTTGGTTTTGATCAACGCGGTAAAGTAAAATTATCGATGAAAGTTGTTAATCAAGAAAATGGCGAAGATCTAGGTGGTAGTGTTGCTGTGAGTAATAGTGAAGCTAGTAGTGAGCCTCGTCCTGCTCGTGGACCTAGACCTGCTGGCGGCAATAACAATAAACGCCCTAATTCTTCTCCTGCGGCTGCGCCTAGAAATAAAGCGCCTGAGCCGCAACCGGCTGAAAAAAGAAAATATTTCAGTTAGTTATGTCTGAAGTAAAAGAAAGTAAGGCTGTTAATCTAAATGGAGGAGAGTTAAACTATAACGCAGATTTGCTAAACGATGCAACGCGTTATTTTAGCTCTCCTTGTCAATTCGTAATAGGAGTGACTGATTATAGTATTTTTCCCCCGGCTGATATACCAGAATTTGCTTTTATTGGTAGATCAAATGTAGGTAAATCTAGCTTACTAAATGCATTAGTAAAACATAAAGGATTAGCAAGAGTTTCAGTAACTCCTGGCCGTACTCAGCAGGTGAACTTTTTTCGTCTTGGAGATAAAACTGATAAAACTTTAATGCTAGTGGATTTACCTGGTTATGGTTTTGCTAAAGCACCTAAAAATTTAGTTAAAGCCTGGGAAAGAATGAGTCTTGGTTATCTTAAAAATAGGACTAGTTTAAAACGTTTATTTTTATTGATTGATGCTAGACATGGTTTTAAGAAAAATGACTTAGATTTTATGAGTCAATTAGAGAAATTTGGTATAGCATATCAAATAGTCTTAACTAAGCTCGATAAAACTAATAAAGAACAAGTGAAGGCGATAATATCTTTTGCCCAAGAGAACGCTATATATCATGCCTCTATGTTTCCGGATATGGTGCTTTGCAGTAGTAAAGTAGGTTATGGTATAGAGGAATTAAGAAACTATATTTACCATTCATTATTGAGTTAAATTAATGACAAATCATATTAAAATTTTAACTACTGCTTTTAGTGAGCTAAGAAAATATAATGATGCTATCTTTGTAATCAAATGTAACGCTCTTCTGCTTGAAGACAACGATTTACTTAAAGCTTTTGCTGAAGATGTAGTAGCTCTCAAAAGCGCTGGTATTAACGTGATTATAGTCCATGATGGCACTAATATCGTCAATAATATGATGGATAAGTTTGGATTAAAAGGTGTTTCAGCTAATTTATGCAATACCGATCAAGCTACAGTAGAAATGGTAGAAATGATTCTTTCGGGCCATGTAAATAAGAAAATCGTTGCTCAAATTAATATTGCAGGTGGTAGCGCTATAGGTATTTCTGGTAAAGATGGTCATTTTATGGTAGCTAAGCGCTCAAAAATCGCTCGTTATGACCATAGCGCTAGTGATAAAGTATTAAATTTTGGCTTTTTAGGTGAGCTAGCTTTAATTAATCCTGATCTTTTATTATTATTAGAAGATAGTGATATGATTCCAGTGATATCGCCAATGACTATTGGTGAAGATCATCGAACTTATAAAATTGATGCTAATGATATTGCAGGAGCTATAGCTGCCGTCTTAAGTGCTTCAAAATTAATTTTTATGTCAGATCACTCAGGTATAACCGATTCTAAGGGTAAAATATTAAGAGAACTTACTTTAGCTCAAGTTAATAAAATACTCAATGATGACAAAAAAGATACTAGCACAACCAGTAAGTTACGCGCAGCATTAATGGCTTTCGAACAAAATACAGAGATGGTGCATATTATTGATGGTAAAATTCCGCATGCTTTAATGCTTGAATTATTTACAGATGAGATAGTTGGCACTAAAATAAGTGAGTAGTTAGTTTTTTAAAAACTATTGTATAAGATATTGTTTATATAAGTTGGCTATGAAATAATACGATGACGTCACCCTTGGCCGAAGGCCGAGGGTCCAGTTTAAATCTTTTTAAATCATTGAGGCCTCTATAATTATAAGAGATTTTATCTGGATCCTCGCCACTAGCTGAAGCTAGCGGCAAGGATAACGGCCTTGCGTGCTTTTTGTACATTTTATCTTATGTAATGGTGGTTTTTAAGAGGAAGTTTAGTGCAGCAAAATACACGTGGAAGTATTCTTGGATCTTGGCGGATGACGATCGATCGTTATATGCTGGCAGCTATCGCAATTATATTAATTTTTAGCGTTATTATGGTTACTACTGCAAGCCCTGCAGTTGCAGAAAGAATTGGTTTGCATTCTTTTTATTTTATCCAACGACAATTAGTTTTCTTATTTCTAGGTTCGCTAGTAATGCTAGGCATTTCCTTTTGTTCCTTTGAAATAATTCGTAAATTTGCTCTACTTGGGTTTGTAGTTTTTCTAATTTTGATGATAATTGTTTTATTCGTTGGAGAAGATATAAAAGGTTCTAAAAGATGGATTTCTTTGGGTATTATTGCCATCCAGCCCTCTGAATTTATCAAGCCTTTCTTTACGGTAGTAACTGCAACAATATTAATGCAAAAATATACAGATCCTAAGTTTCCAGCTTTCAGTTTATCATCTCTGCTATATTTATTAGTAATAGGTTTAACTATATTGCAGCCAGACTTTGGAATGGCGATAACTATTTCGGCAGTTTGGGGGGGGCAAATGTTTCTTGCTGGCCTTTCTATGTTATGGATAATATTCTTAACTTTAGGAGGTTTAATTGGTTTAGTTGCAGCTTATACATTTCTACCGCATGTTACAGTAAGAATAAATAGCTTTTTAGATCCTAATACCAGTGAGAATTATCAAATTAAAAAATCAATAGAGGCTTTTGCTAATGGCGGAGTATTCGGTACGGGGCCTGGTGAAGGAATAGTAAAACAGCATCTACCAGACTCGCACACTGACTTCATTTTTGCGGTTATTGGCGAAGAGTTAGGGATGATTACCTGTATTTTAGTGATTATATTATTTTCCTTTATCGTTATTCGAGGTTTAATTAGAGTAGCAAAAGTTGGTGATTTATTTGCTATTTTATCAGTATCAGGATTATTAATGCAGTTAGGTTTTCAAGCGATAGTAAATATAGGCGTTACATTACATTTATTACCAACTAAGGGTATGACTTTACCATTTATTAGCTATGGTGGTTCATCAATACTATCAGTTTCCATCATTATGGGCATTATTTTAGCTCTAACTCGAAAAAGATATGGAGTTAGACCAAACCACCATTTTATAGATATGAATTATGAAAAAAAATAATCAAAAGCAATGTATACTACTGGCAACCGGCGGCACAGGTGGACATATTTTTCCAGCCTTAGCTTTAAAAGATGCGCTTGAAAAAAATGGTTACAAGGTCAAGGTAACTGCCGACGCTAGATTCGCTAAATTTCATCCATTTGATGATGATAATATTTTTATACCTTCAGCTAACTTTGTTAATCGTAGCCCGCTTAAAATTTTAACTAGCCTATTCACTCTGTTTAAAGGCTTTGTTAAAGCCTTATTGTTAATTCATAAAGAGCAGCCAAAAATAGTCATTGGTTTTGGTGGTTATGTAAGCTATCCAACTATGTTAGCAGCAATAATATTAGGCAAAGAAATTATTCTTCATGAAGCAAATACAGTGATTGGTAAGGTGAATAGAATATTGCTTTGGCGAGCAAAATATTTAACCACCGGATTTCCAGTAACTAAAGGGGTTAAAGCTAAATATCAAGATAAAGTAGTTTATACCGGAAATCCAGTTCGCCCAGAAATTTTGGCCAGTAGCTTGAAGAAAAAAACTCATTCAGATGATAAGTTATCAATTTTAATCATTGGTGGTAGCCAAGGAGCAAAGATATTTAGTAAAATTATTCCAGAAGTTATAGTTAATTTGCCCCAAGCGATCAAAAGCAAATTACATATTTATCAGCAAGTAAAAGAAGAAGATATTGATTTAATCAAGGCAAAATATGCTAAAGAAAATATAGCTTGCGAAATAAAGAGCTTTTTTAATGATATGAATAAACAATTAGCTCAAGCAGATTTAATGATCTCTAGAGCGGGGGCTTCAACAATTGCCGAGTTAATAGCCTTTAAGCTGCCAGCAATTTTTATTCCTTACCCTAGCGCCACCGATAATCATCAATATTATAATGCTGAAGAGATAGTGAATGCAGGCGGTGGTTGGGTGGTTAAAGAAGACGCAAATAGCCCAGCGCAATTATTGCAGATCATTAAACTGATTGATAAAGATCCTGCTATATTGACTAAATATTCAAGTGCACTTAAATCACTTCAACAAGATGCCAGCGCCAATATAGTGAAATTGATTGAAGGATAGTAAAAGGTCATTGCGTAGGATGAAATTTATACCCAAAGCGCGTGAGGTCGTCGCCCTTGGCCGAAGGCCGAAGGTCCAGTTGAATTCTTTTTCTTTGTTCAGTTACTCACTGTTTTTAAAAGATTTCAACTGGATCCTCGCCACTAGCTAGCGCTAGCGGCAAGGATGACGCATGATGTGGATTTAATTAATTTTATCTTGCTCAAGGATCTTTTTATAAAACATCTTGCAGAATAAAATCTTCTATGGTAGTTTTTAATTACATATGAACCTAATATAGTAATATATAGTGGAAAACTTTAATTCACATAATCGTTATTATTCTTCAGCTATATCTGTAGCTAAAGGCTTCAATGTGTCTATTTCTTTAACTAGTGCAGCTATTAACGCAGCAAATGCGGCCGCCGGCGCGGCATAATTTATACAACCTCATCATTTTAAAAATCAATTCATTATCCTAAGTTAGAGAGAAATATCATGTTAAAGAAGCTATTAAAAAAAAGCTTACCGCTGCAATTAGTGCTGTGCATTGTTTTTGCTTTTATATTTGGCGATCAATTAAGCCATACTACTATCCGCTGCCTATATACAATAAGTTGCGTTTTAAAAGAAATCTTGATGGCAGTTCTGCCAATTATGATTTTTAGTTATATTTTTGCAGCACTTTTATCACTTGAAAAAAACGCGCCGTTATTAATTATATTTATTTTAGGGATGGTAGTTCTTTCTAATGCGCTGGTGTCATTTACTTCTTATGGAATTGGTAGAGCAGTGCTACCCTTTATAACCATAACCCAGCATAGTAACGTTACTCTAGTACAGGAAATGATACCTTATTTTTCTCTTGGTATTCCAAAAATTGCCTCTCCAGATAAAGCAATGCTCGCTGGGATAGTTTTGGGAATTATATTCTGTTTCTTTCAAGTTCCTAAAATAACTAAAGCTGGTAATAAGCTTCAACGGATTGTAACTGCTTTTCTCGAGAAATGCTTTATTCCTTTCTTGCCGCTCTATGTTTTAGGTTTTGTTTTAAAAATGCATTACGAAGGAAATCTAAGTATTTTATTCCAAAATTATGCTCAAGTATTTGTTTTAATTTGTATCTTAATTGTATGCTATATCTCGTTGATGTATTTAGTAGCTAGTAAATTTTCTTGGACTAATTTTAAAAAGACTATTAAGCAAATGTCTGCTGCCGGCTTAACCGGTTTCTCAACTGTTTCTAGTGCTATCACTATGCCAGTTACTATCGATGCAACAGAAGTAAATATTAAAGATAAGCAATTTGCTCGTTTGATTGTTCCGGCAACAGTCAATATTCATATGATTGGTCATGGACTAAGTATTCCGATAACTAGTTTGACTATTTTAATGCTATGTGGCCATCCATTGCCATCTCTAGAGACTTTTGCATTATTTGTAGTATTTTTCTGTTTAGCTAAATTTTCTGCGACTGCTGTACCAGGAGGAGGAATTATTGTTATATTACCTATCTTGCAAAGCCAACTTGGTTTTACTCCGGAAATGTCTAGTATCATTATAATGCTAGATATTCTGCAAGATGCAGTTTTAACTGGTGCCAATGTGATGGGTAATGGGGCTTTTGCTATTATTTGCTATCGCTTAGGTAAATTTTGTAGGTTGTTGAAGGAGTAGGGAGGGAACGTCATTCTTGGTAAAAATAAAGACCGTTATACGAGATAGGTTTGCTACTTAAAACATGCGATGACGTCACCCTTGGCCGAAGGCCGAGGGTCCAGTTGAATTCTCTTATATGACTTTGAGTAACTAAAGATTTTTAAAAGATTCAAACTGGATCCTCGTCACGCCTAAGCCTTAGGCCGCGGCGGACAAGGATGACGACCTTGCTTGTTTTTAGCGTTTGCTCCATGATGCTACATTTTGAAGAGAATGCTAAGAGCCCTTACTAATATTCCCTTTACCCCACTTATTGCGCCAAATAACAGTGGCAAAACCTATTGATGCGATACTTAAAGCTACTGGTATTACTGAAATGCCATAAAGATAAGCATCGTAGCTATAAACAGGAATAGAATCCACAACCATAGTATCGGGGTTATTTTCAATTACTGAAGCAATGGTTTTATGAAAGAGGTAACCGAAGGCCATTACAATCATATTGCTTACTGCTGCAGCCATACCGCTTAATTGCATTTTGACATAGGTTGAGATGTGAGAAATAATCACCACCTGATAGGCGCTGCCAATTCCGATTACTATGCAAATAGCATATAATATAGGAGTGGATCCAAGGCCAGTAAGTAATATAGCAAAGCAAAAAGCCATCAATATTCCTGCTATTAAAGTAGTGCCATAATAGCTTTTAAATTTTTCTGCTAAATATGGTAAAAGGATAGATCCTATGCACATTCCAGTTAGTATACTTGATACTATTGAATCAGCTGTATTACGATCAACTCCATAAATTATTTTAATAAAAGCAGTCCCCCAAGCATCGGCGAAGCCTTCTAGCGGAGCGATCATTAATCCTGCTAATATACTCATAATAAGTAATTTTTTATTGCTAATAATTGCTTTAACATCAATCCAAACGTTAGCTGTTTTGCTGGTAGGCATTTTAGGTAGGACTACATAAGTAGCTGCGGCTAAAATAAATCCACCAATTACTAGGATATGTACCATCTCTTCAATGCCAATATTATTGGTTATAGCTGTTAGTGGTTTCACTAAATAAACAGCGGTCAATACGCTAACGCACACTAAAGCTCCTAGCATTCTAGTGAAATGCTGAGGAAAAATTATTCTAAATATTTGAAAAGCACCAACTATAGCAGCTGAAGCTCCAACGCCAATAAAAAATCTACCTAATATTGCTAATTGCCAATTATCACCTGCAATAGGTAAGATACCCAAAGCGGCAATAATAATGCTAATAGGAATTACTAATTTTCCGCCAAATCTACTCAATAGCAAACCAAAAGGTATTTGCATCAAGATATAACCGATATAGTAGATGCCAGCAAATTCTCCAAAACTTACTGCCCCGATCGAAAATTTTTCCATCAATTCTGGCATAATAATATTAGGTAATAAACGTAAAATATATTGGTAACAATAAAATAAAGTGATAAATAACCAGATGGTAGCAACTGTTATGATATTTAGGCGTGCCGTCATAAGCTTTTAGATTCCTTTAGGGGTTTGTTATATAAGACTGTCGATGAGCTAGAATATCTCTAAAACTAGCGAGGCAGTCATCCTCGTCCGTCGTAGCCGAAGGCTTAGGCGTGACGAGGATCCAGTTTAAATCTTTTAAAAATCTTTAGTTACTCAAGGTTGCATAAGAAAATTTAACTGGACCCTCGGCCTTTGGCCAACGTCATGTTTTTATATCTGGCTTATATAACGATATCTCATGCAATAGTCTTACAAAGATAAAATATATTGCTAAAAAAGCAATAGTTATCACTTATGATATGGATGATTCTCGCTAATTGTATAAGCTCGGTATATTTGTTCAACTAGGATAATTCTAGCTAGAATATGGGGCATAGTCATATTACTTAACGACAATAATAGATTAGCTCTATTTTTAATTTCATCGCTTAAACCATAGGCTCCGCCAATAATAAAGGTAATAGGTTGAGTAATTTTATTTAAGCGAAGCGAGAATTCTTTACTAGTAAATTGGGAGCCATATTCATCTAAAACGATAACAAAGCTACCAGCAGGAATAGCCTTTAGTAATAATTCTCCTTCGCAGATTTTTTGTTTACTGGCGGGAAACTTACCTTTAGCTTCAAGTTGATTAATACTAATTTTCCAAGGTATTCGTTTTAAATAATCAGCGATTATAGAGGCTTCTTTAGAAATTTCTGCTATTTTATGGATAGCAATAATATTGATCTTCAAGCCTGCCATAATTGCTCTAAAGCATATAATTCCCTTTTTTCTTTATTAAAAATATGCACCAAGATATCAAGAGAATCTATAAGTACCCAATCAGAATTTTCCATACCTTCCACTAAGCACTGGTTTCCTCTGTTTTTAATTTGTTCAATTACATAATCAGCAGTTGAAGCAACGTGCTTGTTAGATCTGCCGGTAGCAATGATCATAAAATCAGCAATATCACTTTTGTTTTTCAGATCAATAACGGTAATATTTTCTGCTTTATGTTCATCTAAAGTGGATACGATGATGTCTTTTAGTTCAATAATTGAAGAAGAGCTCATGAATAAATACTTAACCTATTTTATATTTTTTAGTTGCGCTGTTGTCGATCATGAATTTAGAGCAACGAGCTCCTTCAAGTACGCGCTTAATCGGATTGATAGTAGTGCCATTAGCAATAACTATATTACAATGATTACTTAAAGCAATTTTTGCTGAAGCTATTTTTGCTGACATGCCACCCGTTTTATTTTGAGAATCAGTCGCCATTGCTTCCACATCTGGGCTAATTTCATAAATTTCACTAACAAATTGGCTATTGCGATGTATTTTAGGGTCAGCAGTAAATAAACCATCTACTAGTGATAGCATTATGAGTAAGTCAGCATTAACAATCTGAGCCACTCTTGCTGAAAGGCGATCATTGTCACCAAAGCGAATCTCAGTGTTAGCAATCAAATCATTTTCATTAACTATCGGAACAATATTTTTGTCTAATAAGTAATCTATAATATTTTTTATAGAGACAAAACGTTTGCGATTTTCTACATCTTCAATAGTAAGTAAAGCTTGGGCGGTATTAATGTTGTAGCGGGCAAAGCTATTTTTGTAAATTGCCATCATTTCATGTTGGCCACATACGGCTGCACATTGTTTTTCTTGCAATTTCGTTTTAATAACGTTAACTGCCAATATGTTACAACCAAGCGCGATAGCCCCAGAGGATACTATTATTACTTTCTTACCTGCTGCAATTAGTTTTACCACGTCATCTACTAGGCTATCTATCCAAGCTTGATGTACGACTCCATTTTTGGGGTCAACTAGAAAGGAAGAGCCAATTTTTACAACTATTTTATTCGCGTCTTCAATTAGTTTTATCATTTTTTTACCTATATCCTTTACCACAGATAATTTGAATGTTATAACAATTAAGAATTATAAATAACAATACGCTTCTTTTAATCTATTGTGGCTTTTTTCTCTTTGAGTTTATTTTAATTAACTAACAATTTAATTATACACTAGACTTAAAGGAGCTTCAATTAAAAAGAGCTATATCTTAAGGAATTAATTATGCAAGATGAATCTATTTTTACAAAAATTGATAATTTAGTTAAAAATAATAATATAGTAATTTTTATGAAAGGTACAGCGGAGATGCCTTTATGTGGATTTTCAGCTCGAGTTGTAGCAATTCTAAATCACTTAAAGCTAGATTTTATTGGGGTAAATATCCTTGAGGATGAAGCAATGCGTCAAGGAATTAAAGATTATTCGGATTGGCCGACTGTTCCTCAGTTATACATTAAAGGAGTATTTATAGGTGGCTGTGATATTACCAAAGAAATGTTTGAAAATGGTGAGTTGCAAAGCTTATTAAAATCTCAAGGGCTACTTAGCTAAAATTTATGATCCAAAATATATTAAAATTCAGACCCAAGTTAGTACCAACTTTATTTGCTGTCCCAGTATTAATTTTATTATTATCTTTAAGCTTTTGGCAGTTTCAGCGACTTAATTGGAAGCAAGAGATAATTAGACAGATTGAAATTCAAAGTCAGTTGGGGGCAATTGAGTTGCCACAAAATGTAGAATTATCAAACATACTATATCGCAAGGTTATAGTTAAAGGAGAATTTTTACATCGAGATGAAATTCATATTTATGGTGGAAGTAGGAAATTCAAAGGTGAAGTTGGTTATTATATTTTAACTCCGATACTTCTTGCAAATGGTCAAACAATTATAGTTAATCGTGGTTGGGTTCCAGATGGTTTAAAAGATTCATTAAGTAGGCCGCAAACCTTGACTAAAGGGCAAGTAGAAATTACTGGAGCGATTATGGGAAATGAAGAGAAGGGGCTTTATATTCATGATAATCAGCCAGAACGTAATTTGTGGTTCTATGTTAACCTGGATGAAATGAGATCATTCCTAAAGCTTCCAGAGAAAAACTTTGTAACGAATTTTTACATTCTTGCTCAAGAAAATAAAGATCTGAACGCCATTCCTTATGGACGCGATCTTGAGCCCAATATTCGCAATCATCATTTAGGTTATGCTCTAACTTGGCTTTTTTCTGCTATTAGTCTGATGGTAATATATACTATATATCATCGTAAAAATTAGGCTAACTAGTAAGGATATAATAATATCTTCATTAATGATTGGTTAATTCAAGGATCTAGCGCAACAAAAAGTTTATAACAAAGCATCACTAGTGGTGATAAAGATATTTTCTTGGCATAGTTGCTAAAAGAAAATTCGCAGATTAAATGGGTCAAGGCAACTTTAGTTCCTGCGAA
>CANDYO010000008.1 GCA_947424995.1 Rickettsiales bacterium
AGCTCCAATATTCACAGAACTTGAACTCATAGTTTTTCTTTTGGTTGCCTCTTTTGCTAACACTTGGCGGATTAATAATTTAGAAAGCAAAGACTATCAATCAACTTGCGTAGTAGCTAGAAATTTAGATGAAGCTAAACTGCGCTTCTACCAATTATCTTTGGAAAAATTATAATGTACGATAAAAACAATATTCTTGCCAAAATAATCAGAGGAGAAATTCCTTCAGATAAAATTTATGAAGATTCTCAAGTTTTAGCGATTAGAGATATTGTTCCAGCTGCCCCTGTTCATATTTTAGTTTTACCTAAAGGTGAATATACTTCTTTTCATGACTTTATGGCTAAAGCAACCAATGATGAGATCTCCCATTTTTATAAGGTTGTTCAAAAAATCTGTGCGGACCTTGAGCTAGATAAAGCTGGTTACCGCGTTTTATCCAATATAGGTAAACATGGAATGCAAACAATTCCTCACATGCATCTGCATATCTTAGCTGGGAAAAGCCTAGGTAGATTGGTAAGTGCAAATAATGGCAGACATCAACTATAAATCGATGTCGTCTTAGCCAAGCTGGAGAATTTTCTCTAATTCTTTGATTTCATCTCTAAGCTTTGCTGCTCGTTCAAAATTCAGATCAGCTGCAGCTTTAAACATTTTATTGGATAATTCTTTGATCTTACTAGCTATATTTTTTGGCGTAGCTTCTTTACCTATTGGCTCAATCATTTTATCCGAATTAACGTTATAAAAATCATCTTTAATTGATTTGGTTATCGTTCTTGGAGTGATATGGTTATCTATATTATATTGCAGCTGAATAGCCCTTCTTCTTTCATTCTCGCTAAGTGCTTTTTGCATTGAATTAGTCATTTTATCAGCATATAGAATTACTCGTCCCTCTACATTACGCGCGGCTCTACCTATAGTTTGAATTAGTGAAGTTTCAGACCTTAAAAACCCCTCTTTATCAGCATCTAAAATAGCCACCAAACCACATTCAGGAATATCTATTCCTTCTCTAAGTAAATTGATTCCAACTAATACATCTACTTCCCCTTTGCGTAATTGTTGGATAATTTCCACCCTTTCAAGAGTTTTAATATCTGAATGCAAATAAGCCGCTTTAACATTATGCTCGGTTAAATATTGCTGTAAATGCTCAGCCATTTTTTTGGTTAAGGTGGTGGCCAAAACCCGCAAATTTTTCTTAGTTAATGCTTTTATCTCAAACAGTAAATCTTCAACCTGATTAATTGTAGGTTTTATGGTGCAAATAGGATCAACAAGGCCTGTAGGACGAATCAACTGTTCAACATAATAGTTATTGGTTAAATTTAATTCAAACTTGCCTGGCGTTGCTGAAACAAAAATAGTTGACGGGCGCATTTGATCCCATTCATCAAACTTAAGTGGTCGATTATCATAAGCTGAGGGCAGGCGAAAACCATGCTCAATTAACGATGTTTTGCGTGCTCTATCACCATTATACATTGCGCCAATTTGAGGTACAGAAGCATGACTTTCATCAACGAATAAAATAGAATCTTTAGGAAAAAATTCACATAAAGTGGGCGGAGGGGCACCCGGCTCTCTTCCAGTCATATAGCGAGAATAATTTTCTATTCCTTTGCAGGTACCAGAAGCTTGCAACATCTCTACATCATATAAAGTACGCTGCTTTAATCGATGCGCTTCAAGCCCCAATCCTAGTCCTTTTAATTGCTCTAAACGTATTTCCAGATCTTCTAGAATAGTAATAATAGCTTTAGCAACTATTTCCTTAGAAGAAATAAAATGACTATTAGGAAAAATAGTTATTTTATCGAGCTTAGCATTTTTCTTTCCAGTTAATGCGTCTATTTCAGTGATTTCTTCAACATTGCTGCCAAAAAAAGAAAGTCTCCAGGCTTTATCGGCATAGTGAGCTGGAAAAATATCTAGAATATCTCCTTTAACTCTAAAGCTTCCTCGACTAAATTCATAGTCATTGCGCTCATATAACAAGCCTATTAGCTGCCTTGCTAGGTCAGTAGTTGAGATTTTATCACCTAGGTTAATTTGATATTTAGAAGCAGAGTAACTTTCTGGCGATCCTAAACCGTAAATGCAAGAAACCGAAGAGATAATGATCACATCTCTTCTTTCAAGTAGCGATCTGGTGGCCGAATGTCTAAATTGATCTATCTGCTCATTAATTGAAGCATCTTTCTCAATATAAGTATCCGTTCTTGGAATATAGGCCTCTGGCTGATAATAATCATAATAAGAAACAAAATATTCTACTGCATTATTAGGAAAAAAACTTTTCATTTCCTCATACAGCTGAGCAGCTAACGTTTTGTTATGGGCCATAATTAAAGCAGGGCGCTGTAGTTTTTGGATAATATTGGCCATGGTAAAAGTTTTGCCAGAGCCAGTAACACCTAGCAATACTTGATTTTTCTCAAAGTTTTGCACCCCCCCTACCAGCTTCTCCTTAGCGCTCTCTTGCACTGGTGAAGCTATAAAATCGGAAATGATTTCAAATTTATTAACTGGCATTAATTTTACTGCTCTATATTTTATTTTTGCTTATATTAGCATTATTATTATCTTTTAAGTATGAAATTTTAATAACCAATACTTCCAACTAAGAATACGTTAAAAAATTATTTGACAATTAGCAATTATTACGCTAACATTTTAATTCTTTTTTGTCATTTAAGATAAATTATTGAGTTAAAAATGCTAGATGAACAAACTACTGATATTCTTTATAGTAAGATTCAAGAAGCTATATTATCTTTAACATCTTCAATGCTATTTGCGCACTATGACCTTGATTTATCAGATGACGAAGCAAAGGCATTATCTGATTTTTCTTTCAATTGCATTATTCCTCAACAAGAGTGTGAGTTTGGCTCTCTTTCAAGCCAAGATTCAGATATCTTTAAAAATAAACTGCTTGATTTCTTAAGTAAGATATCTTTTAACAATCCACATATTAATACTACGGTAAACTTGATTGACAGAATATTTAGAGCTGCAAGCAATAGCAATATAAGTCAAAACACAGAATTAACATTAATGATTTATTCAAAAGAATGTGGATGCGAATATTCAGAAAATCAATTATGGCACACGGATGATTATCAAGAAGGAGAATATAGAAATGTTATCACTGTGGTAGGAGCAAAAACTATGTTCTATCATGATGATAAGGATACCAATACTACACAACAAATTAATAAATATAATGCTGAACTCATTCAAAAAAATATGCTTTTTGAGGTGCGTAATATAGGTCATCAATTTATTCAAGAGTCAAAAATTAGCACTCCTGCCAGCGGACAAGGCTCTGTATTTCTATCGCATAAGAATGGAGCTCTACATTCCGCTCCGCACACCTTAGATAGATTGGTTATAACCTTAGATAAAAGATAGTAAATTTTATAAATTAGTAAAACTAGTTGGCCTAAAATCCATAATGATTGATTTTATTAAGCGCAAAGCTTTTTAGGAATAATTTTTTAGAGCTAGCGATAACTTTGCTCTCGTTGACATCTCTTAACAAAACAATCATAAGTTGTTTGCGCTTGTAGCGTTAACACCAAGAGCTGTCTTGCCAAAGTAATTTTTATCTTAAATCTAATTACAAGCAAAATGCTATTTTACTAACTTCGCAAATGAAAACTTGACATTATGGATGGATTTCGTCATTAATATCTTATGATTTTAGCATTTTTTCTTATCCCTTGAATTTATATTTATGACAAATTCCTACGACGTAATTGTTATTGGCGGTGGGCATGCCGGTGTTGAAGCAGCTTCTAGTGCAGCTAGATCTGGTGCCAACACTTTATTAATAACTATCAAACAAGAAAATTTAGGAGAGATGTCTTGCAATCCTTCAATTGGAGGAGTTGCCAAAGGCATAATAGTTAAAGAAGTAGATGCTCTTGGCGGAGTTATGGCTAAAGCTATAGACATGGCCAGCATTCACTCAAAAATCTTAAATGAAAGCAAAGGGCCAGCAGTGCATGGCCCAAGAGCACAAGCTGATCGAGTTTTATATAAAAAAGCAGTTCAATCAATATTAGCTAAAATTACCAACTTAACTATTAAATTTGCTTCTGTAGAAGATATGATGATAGAAAACTCTGCAGTTACAGGGGTGGTATTATCTACCGGAGAAACGATCAATGCGCCGGCAGTTATTCTTACCACTGGGACATTCCTAAATGGAATGATTCGTATTGGTAAGCTTAAAATTCCGGCGGGTAGAGTAGATGAAAAACCATCAATAGGCTTAGCAAATACCTTAAATAGGCTTAATTTTAAACTTGGTCGCCTAAAGACAGGTACACCGCCACGTTTAGATGCCAACAGTATCAATTGGAACATCTTGACTCCTCAACCTGGAGATGTGCCTCCTAAGCCATTTTCAGCCTTAACTGATAAAATAATAGTTCCACAGATTGATTGCTACATCACTCATACCAATGAACGAACCCATCAAATTATTCGAGATAATGCTCATAACTCTCCTATTTTTATGGGAGAATTTGAGGGAAAAGGGCCACGTTATTGCCCTTCTATTGAAGATAAAATAATTAGATTTGCTCATAAATCTGCTCACCAAATCTTTCTTGAGCCTGAAGGACTTGATACTAATTTTATTTACCCTAATGGAATTTCTACTTCCCTGCCAGAAGAAGCTCAATTAGCCTTTTTGCAAACCATTGCGGGTCTTGAAAAAGTAATAATTTTACGGCATGGATATGCAATAGAATATGATTATGTTCATCCACATGAATTAAATCCGACTCTTGAAACTAAAAAAGTTAAAGGACTCTATCTTGCTGGTCAAATTAATGGAACTACTGGCTACGAAGAAGCAGCTGGTCAAGGCGTTATCGCAGGTATAAATGCAGCATCTAAGGAAGCATTTATTTTAGATCGCTCTGAAGCTTATATTGGTGTAATGATTGACGACCTCATCACTTTCGGTGTTTTAGAGCCATATCGCGTACTTACTTCTAGATCCGAATATAGGCTATCATTGCGCGCAGATAATGCAGACCTACGCTTATCTAGATTAGCCATATCCAGGGGATTGCTCTCAAGTGAACAAATTAAAATTTTTGAAACCAAGTTAATTGCTCTTGAAGCTGGCAGAGTTTTACTCAATCAACTATCCATTACTCCTAATAAATTAGGCAGCTATGGTATTAACATAGCTCAAGATGGCGTTCATAGATCCGTTTTTAGATTACTAGCTTTTCCAAATATAGCCTTTGATAATTTATTCGATATTTGGCCAGAATTAAAAGACATTCCTTTTGAAATCAGGCAATTACTATCTACTGAAGCAAAATATCAATTTTACTTACTTAGACAGAATGATGATATTAAATTATTCAAGCAATATGAATCTTTAACCATTCCTAATAACATCAATTATCAATCTATTGAAAGCTTGTCCAACGAAGTAAAAGAAAAACTTCAAATAAATCTCCCGCTCACTATTGGTGCCGCCAGTAGAATTCCTGGCATAACACCGTCCGCTTTAATTTCACTTATAGTTTATTTAAGAAAAGAACATGCCTTATAAAGATTACGATGTTCCACGTGGAACGATAGAAAATTATATAAAATTACTTTCCATCTGGAATGAAAAAATTAATTTAGTTTCGATAAGAGATGAACAAGAGCTAATAGATAGACATATCTTAGATTCCTTGCAATTAATTGATTATATCAATAAAGATCAAGTTGTATTTGATATAGGCAGTGGCGCAGGATTTCCAGGCTTAATGCTTTCTTATGCCGGAATAAAAAAAGTTAATCTTGTTGAAAAAATAAAAAAGAAAGCAAACTTTTTAATTATCGCCTCTGTTCTTTCTAGCAATAAAATTGAAATACACAACCAAGCCGTAGAAGCGATAAAGACTGATATTTGCGATGTGATTACAGCTAGAGCGTTCACTGGTTTAGATAATATACTTCAATTGACAGAAAGTATTACCAACAAAAACACTAAATATGTTTTATTGAAGGGAAAAAATGTTGAAGATGAAATAAAAAAAGCTTTAGAGAATTGGAATTTTAAGTATATAATGCATAAAAGCAAGACTTCTGAAGAGGGCTGTGTTTTGATTCTAGAGCAATTAGAGAAAAAATGAACAAAAATGGCAAAGTTATTGCAGTTGTAAATCAAAAAGGTGGGGTTGGAAAAACTACCACAACTGTGAATTTAGCAACCGCTATGGCTGCTATTAATTATAAAGTTCTGTTAATTGACTTAGATCCTCAAGGAAACGCTAGTACAGGAATGGGCATTGCCCAAAAGGATCGAAATTTAACTATTTATGATCTATTAGTACTAGAAGCTCCTGTAGAAAAACTTATCAAATCTAGCAACATACCCAATATAGATATGATCGTAGCTACTGTAGATTTATCTGGAGCTGAACTAGAATTAATTGGCAAGACTAATAGAGAGTCTGTTTTAAAAAATAAAATTAGTCCAATTGCTCACAATTATGATTATATTTTTATTGATTGCCCGCCATCCCTAAGTATTTTAACTATCAACGCTTTGGTGATCGCTCAATCTGTTATAATTCCTCTTCAGTGCGAGTTTTTTGCTCTTGAAGGTTTAAGCCACTTACTAAAAACTATCGGCTTAATTCAAAAAAAACTTAATCCTAACTTATATATAGAGGGAGTGGTATTGACCATGTATGACCGAAGATATAATCTAACTTCTCAGGTGGAAGAAGACGTTAGGGGGCACCTAGGAACGATGGTATTCAATACTGTAATCCCTAGAAATGTGCGTATATCTGAAGCTCCTTCACATGGAAGCCCAGTAATAATTTATGATCTAAAATGCACTGGTTCTTTAGCTTACATAGAATTGGCTAAAGAGCTATTAGATAAAGAGAGGAAATAATATTATGAAATCAAAAGGCTTAGGAAGAGGCTTATCGTCATTAATGGGCGAAAGCATAAAGATAGAAGAAATAAATAATGAAGGGTTAAGTTATATTTTTATAGAAAATATTATGCCAAACCCGCACCAACCAAGAGTTATATTTAATGCTGCAGAGCTTGAGGAGCTAGAAGACTCCATTAGACAAAATGGTGTATTGCAGCCCATTTTAATTAAACCAATAGGTGATAACAAATATCAAATTATCGCTGGAGAGAGAAGATGGCGCGCTTCAAAAATGCTTGGGCTTGCTGATATACCGGCAATTATTAAGAATATTTCTGAAAGAGAAATGCTAGAATTAGCCTTAATTGAAAATATTCAGCGCGAAAATTTAAGCGCTTTAGAAGAAGCTGAAAGTTATAAAAGATTGATTGATGATCATCTATATACCCAAGAAAGAATGGCGGAAATCGTCAGTAAAAGCAGAAGCCATATTGCTAATTTATTACGCTTACTTGGTTTACCAACTAAAGTTAAGCAATATCTCAATGATGGCTTAATCAGCTTAGGTCATGCAAAATTATTGATTAACAATGATGAAAGTGAGAAACTAGTTGATGTTATTGTTAATAACAATCTTAACGTACGCGAAACAGAAGATCTATTGAAACAAAAAAATGCTTTCAAGAATCCAAGAAACTATACTCCTTCATATTCTCCCAAATATAATTCTGAAAACCCTACTCATAAAAGCGAAGATATTTTGGCCTTAGAAGGCTCTCTCAGCGACTCATTGGGGACAATAGTCAAAATAGATCAATTCGCCTCTGGTGGAAAAATTTCGATTCATTTTGAAGACTTAGATCGTTTAGATAATATAATTCAAAAACTAACTAATTCTATAGTTTAGAAAAATTTAAATATTATTCCATTAAAATATATTGAATTTTTATAGATTAAGCTTTTGAAGCTATGAATTGATTATCAAATCCATAAGAATGCTACAAACTGATATAATACCTATCTCCACGTCATCCCTGTAAAAGTTTACTAACTCGGTTATGGATTCGGCGCCATCCCTGACGAAGTAAAACTAGGCTTTGCCTAGTTTTACGAGACCTTAGGATCTCGTGAGGAAGAAAACCCCTGAGATCCTCGGTTGCGCTGCCTTCGGCAGCTTGCCAGGGATGACGCATTAACTATATCAATGTTCAGTTATTACTGAAGATTGATATAACACTTATAGATTAGAGTTAAAAATAAGAAGGTGGTATTCATAAAGAAATTACCACCTAATTTTAGATTAAAATATCGATTTTTGATGAGAAGACTATACTAATCTTGCTTGAATAACACATGTCTTAATTTATTGCGCTCTTCTAGAACTCTTCCTGTTCCACGGGCAACGCAGGTTAGCGGATCGTCGGCAACAAAAACAGGCAGCTTAGTAGCTTCTCTGATCACATAGTCTAGATTATGCAGCAATGAACCACCGCCGGTCATCACTATGCCTTTATCGACGATATCTGAAGATAACTCTGGTGGAGTGCACTCTAAAGCCATTTTAACTGCTTCGATGATTTGGCTGACTGGCTCAATTAAGCTTTCAGCTATTTGATATTCAGTTAAAGTGATTTCTTTAGGTACGCCATTGATTAAATCACGCCCTTTTATTTCCATTGATCTTCCTTTCTTATCAGCAGGAGGACAAGCAGAACCAATTTCTTTTTTAATTTTTTCTGCGCTTGCTTCACCAATAAGCAAGTTATGGTGACGACGAACATATGAAATAATCGCCTCATCCATTTTATCACCACCAACTCTAACTGATCTAGAATAGACGATTCCACCTAAAGAAAGAACTCCAACTTCTGTAGTTCCGCCACCAATATCAACAATCATTGAACCAGTAGGTTCAGTTACTGGCAATCCTGCTCCAATCGCAGCAGCCATTGGCTCTTCTATCAAAAATACTTCTCTAGCACCAGCACTTTCTGCAGCTTCTTGAATAGCTCTTCTTTCTACAGGAGTTGAACCAGAGGGAACACATACAATAATCAACGGCCCAGTAAAGCTTCTTCGTTTATGCACAGTACGAATAAAGTGCTTAATCATTTCTTCTGCACCCTTAAAGTCTGCAATAACCCCATCTTTTAAAGGACGTTTTGCTTCAATTTCTGCTGGCGTTCTACCTAACATCATTTTAGCTTCATGGCCGAAAGCATATGGGCGAAAATTACCATTTTCTTTGATTAAAGCAACCACAGAAGGTTCATTTAAAACAATACCTTTATCTTTTACATAGACTAAAGTATTAGCTGTGCCAAGATCAATGGCCATATCTGAAGAAAGCATACCTATAAGTTTTAAGAACATATTATTTACCATTACATTAGAGTATAAATTTTAGATTAGCGCATTCTAGGGATAGTTCAAGATATAATTTGCTGCCCTGTTTTTTGCCAATCTTGCATGAAAATATTTAAGCCTTTCTCTGTCAGTGGATGCTCAACTAATTGTGATAAAATTTTCGCTGGGATAGTAGCAATGTCAGCGCCCATTTTAGCTGCCTGAACGATATGAATTGGATTCCTAACCGAGGCCACTAAAATTTGAGTAGTAAAGTCAGGGTAATTAGAATAAATTTGACAGATCTCTTCAATTAAGCCTAAGCCATCTTGACCAATATCATCTAAACGACCAATAAATGGTGAGACAAAGCTTGCTCCCGCTTTAGCCGCTAAAATTGCTTGGGCAGCAGAAAAACATAAAGTCACATTAACCATAATGTCTTTATCAGCAAAAAATCTACATGCTTTAAGTCCTGCCAAAGTCATTGGCAATTTTACTGCTACATTTTTAGCAATAGAACTTAGTTTAGTTCCTTCTTTTATCATTCCATCATATTCAGTAGCTGCCACTTCTAAGCTTACAGGGCCTTTTACGATCGAGCAGATTTCCTCCGCCACTGTAAAAATGTTACGACCAGATTTAGCGATTAAAGAAGGATTGGTAGTAACTCCATCAACTAATCCATAAGCGCTTAGCTCTTTAATTTCATTTATTTCTGCAGTATCTATAAAAAATTTCATCTCTTAAACCTTCTAAATTTTATTTAAACATTTAAAGCAACTATCGCAAAATTTTTACCAAATAGCAAAGCTTATCTTATGAAAAAATAATCAGCTTTCTACAGTTTTTATTTCTTTTGATAGATAAGCCATATATCATAAGAAAAAATCTTAGAAGCTAATTCAAAATGAAACATTATCTCTGGAAAATTAAAAATCATATCTTTTCTTTTTTTAATCGTAGAACTATAGGGGCACGAGCTTTAGTCGTGAGAGACAATAAAATCTTACTGGTAAAGCACAGTTATTTGCCGCAATGGTATAGCATTGGAGGGGGGGTGGAAAAAGCCGAGACTCCGATTAGCGCAGTTGAAAGAGAATTATTTGAAGAAGTGGGAATTATTTGCCAGCAAAAGCCTAAATTATTCAATGTTTATTTGAGTAACTCTGAAAGACGTGATGACTATGTCTTACTTTATATAGTAGAAGATTTCACTCAAGAAATAGTCACTTCTCCAGAAATATTGGCAGCTGAGTGGTTTGAATTTGATAAACTTCCTCAAGATATATCAGCAGCTACTAAACGCAGAATTGAGGAATTTTTAGGACAAAGAGAACTTTCAGAAAAATGGTAAATTAGGGTTGTAATTTTTGATACAACCATACTTCGTTGTCTAGATTGTAACGCAATCGATTGTGAAACCTATCTTTACTACCAAGCCAGAACTCTATTGATTCAATAGCAAGATGATATGCATGCCAAGTTTTAGGTCTAATGATTGCTTCAGGTTGTTTTGTAAGTTTTACAAAAGCTTCATGTAAGTATTCTTCATCTTGCATTGGTGAGCTTTGGCTAGAAACGGCGGCCAAACTTTGCGCTTCACGAGTTCTCTCTTTAAATATTTGATCGGATATAGCCGCAGATAGCTTTGTAACCCGTCCATAAAAATTAATTTGCTGCATAGTTTCGCGCCACCATAAAGTTCCTGAAGCAATTGGATTGCTCTTTAGATCCTTTCCTTTCTGGCTTGTTTCACTACTTGCAAAAATAATTCCTTTTTCATCTAAAGTCCTTAACAAGACAACTCTACTAGAAGGCTTTCCTACGGTATCAACTGTGGATAATACTAATCCTCTTGGCTCAATAATTTTTAAATCATCGGCTTTATCTAACCATATTTGCAATAAATCTAAGGGGTTATCAGAGGGATTATTAAATCCAGGATTAACAAGATTCGGATTTCCAGAAAGTGTTATCATTTTCATTATTAAACTATTTAAATATTAATCTTCACTAACTTCAGATTTAAACACTATAAAATAATTACTGCTTACATCCGAAGAAAGATTCCAAGTCTTTGATAAAGGTGAATATGAGAAGCCTTGAAGATCTAATAACTGCCCTTTTTCAGCGGCCGCATATTTACAAATAGCAGATGGCTTAACAAATTTAGACCAGCTATGAGTGCCAACAGGCAACCATCTTAAGATATATTCAGCAGCAATGATTGCTTTAAAAAATGACTTAAAGGTTTGGTTGATGGTAGAAAAAATTAATAATCCACCCACCTCTAAAAGCTGACAGCAAGTCTGAACAAAAAATTCAACATTTTCTACATGCTCTATTACTTCTAGAGCTAAGATTAGTTCATATTTCTTGCCGGTTTTTACTAAATCTTCAGCAAGCAATTGTTGATAATTAATCTCTAAATTTGATTTACTGGCATGGCTTTTAGCAATATTAATATTGATAGAACTTGCATCAATTGCGGTTACTTTAGTGCCAAGGCGTGCCATCGGTTCTGCAACCAATCCACCACCACAGCCAATATCTAAAACATTTAAACCTTCTAAATTATTGATAACGAAATGTTTTTTAACTGTATTGATAATATACTCCATCCGCAGGGGGGTTAAATCATGCAATGGTTTGAACTTACCGGTTGGATTCCACCAATCATCAGCCATTTGTTCAAATTTATAGATTTCTTCAGGAGATAAACTAGTATTAGTTTTCATGATAATTTTCTACTATTTTAAGTTGCTTATAAAATAGTAGCACAGAGTAATCTTTTATAGAAGCAAAGATCTTAATTGAAAAATTAGGAACACAAGAAAGGAAGGTATGCACTTTAAATTAAACTACATACCTTAAATTTTTATTATTTTCTTAGTAACTTAGCCATGGTACTACCAATTTCAGCAGGAGATTCAGAAATTGAGAAACCAGCGCTACGCATAGCATCTATTTTACCTTCAGCACTTCCCATGCCACCAAGGATAACTGCACCAGCATGACCCATCCGTTTACCTTCAGGGGCAGTTTTACCAGCGATAAAGCCTACCATTGGTTTCTTGATACTGTGTCTCTTAATGAATTCAGCTGCTTCTTCTTCTGCAGAACCACCAATTTCACCAATCATGATTATTGAATCAGTCTCATCATCTCTTAAGAATAATTCTAACATATCAATAAAGCTACTACCGCTGATAGGATCACCACCAATACCAACACAAGTACTTTGTCCATATCCTTCAGCAGTTATTTGCGCTACCGCTTCATAAGTTAGAGTACCTGATTTTGAAACAATCCCAACTCTACCTTTTTTATGAATATGACCTGGCATAATCCCAATCTTACATTCATCAGGAGTAATAATACCCGGGCAATTAGCACCGATTAAACGAGTTTTAGATCCTTGCAGCGCACGCTTTACTGTAATCATATCTAATACTGGAATTCCTTCAGTAATACATACTACTAGTGGAACTTGCGCGTCAATCGCTTCTAAAATTGAATCAGCTGCAAAAGCTGGTGGCACATAAATAACTGAAGCATTTGCTCCTGTTCTTGCCATAGCTTCTTCTACAGTATTAAATACTGGCAACTCTAAGTGAGTTAAGCCTCCTTTACCAGGAGTAACTCCACCAACCATTTTAGTACCATATTCAATTGCTTGCATTGAATGAAACGTACCTTGCGCTCCGGTAAAACCTTGACAGATAACTTTTGTATTTTTATTAACTAAAATCGACATATTATTTTCCTCTCACAGCTTTAACTATTTTTGCCGCTGCATCTGCAAGATTATCTGCAGAAGTTATTGCAAGCCCTGAATGATCAAGCAGCTCTTTGCCTAATTCAAAATTAGTTCCAGCTAATCTTACTACTAGCGGAACTTTAAGATCTACTTCTTTCGCCGCAGCGATAATACCTTCAGCGATAACATCACAACGAGTTATTCCACCAAAGATATTGATTAGCACACCTTTTACTCCAGGATCTGAAAAAATAATTCTGAACGCTTCAGTAACTTTTTCTTTGTTGGCACCACCGCCAACATCTAAAAAGTTAGCCGGTTCACCACCATAAAGCTTAATGATATCCATCGTTGCCATAGCAAGTCCAGCACCATTAACCATACAGCCGATATCACCATCCATTTTAACATAACTAATTTCAGACTTAGCTGCTCGCAGTTCAAAAGCATCTTCTTCAGCTTCATCACGCATTTCAGCAATTTTTTTCTGTCTGTATAAAGCATTATCATCAAAATTAAATTTAGCATCTAAAGCAATAAGATCCCCTTCTTTAGTTAGCACTAAAGGATTTATTTCTAATTGATTTGCATCATACTCTACAAAGGCACGATAAATCCCTAAAGCTATCTTTGAAAACTTACCTATTTGATCTCCTTGGAGTCCAAGAAAAAATGCCATTTTTCTGGCATAAAATGCTTGCATACCAGTCGCTGGATCAATACTTACTTTAAGTATTTTTTCCGGCGAATGGGCTGCCACTTCTTCAATTTCCACTCCACCTTCACAAGATGCCATAAAAGTAATGCTACTAGTGCTACGATCAATAATCGCACCTAGATAAAATTCTTTATCTATGTTTGATCCTTCTTCGAAGTAAACCCGTCTAACTTCTTGGCCTTCAGGACCTGTTTGCGGAGTTACAAGAGTCATGCCAAACATAGATTTAGCAATGGTTTCTGCTTCTTCTTTCGATTTAGCTAGCTTCACTCCACCGGCTTTACCTCTACCACCTGCGTGAATTTGAGCTTTCACTACAATAATTGGGGTAGATATTTCAGCAGCAGCTGCTTTTATTTCACTTATATTCAGCGCAGCTTTTCCTTTTGGCACAGGAATGTATGCCGCAAGAATAGCTTTTGCTTGGTATTCATGGATGTTCATTAATAATTCTCCAAATTATAGTTTTATAGTACTTATTAAAGTTCTCACCGCTTCCACTGACTTGTCAAAAGCAGCTTGTTCTTCTGCGTTTAATTGAATTTCAACAATTTTTTCTACTCCATTAGCGCCTATAACGACAGGAACGCTAACATAAATATCTTTTGCACCATATTGACCATTAAGATGAGTAGCGCAAGGCAAAACTCTTCTTTGGTCTTTTAGATAGCTTTCGGCCATTGAAATAACCGCTGCCGCTGGAGCATAAAAAGCAGAACCTGTTTTAAGTAAGCCAACAATTTCAGCACCACCTTCACGAGTTCTTTTTATAATTGCATTAATTCGCTCTTCAGTTGACCAGCCCATCCTTACTAAATCAGGTACCGGAATCCCCGAAACTGTTGAATAACGAACTAGCGGCACCATCGTATCACCGTGGCCACCTAGAACAAAAGAAGTTACATCTCTTACAGCAACATTGAATTCTTCTGCTAAGAAACAACTAAATCTTGCTGAATCAAGTACACCGGCCATACCGATAACTTTATTGTAAGCAAAGCCTGTGGTTTCTCTTACCACCCAAACCATGGCATCCAATGGATTGGTAAGCACAATAACAAATGCATTAGGCGCATGCGCCTTAATTGCTTTACCAGCCTCTTTCATAACGCCAGTATTTATAGCTATTAAATCATCACGACTCATTCCAGGTTTTCTAGGAATTCCAGCAGTGATAATAACTACATCTGAATCTTTTATAACTGAATAGTCATTACTACCAGATATTTTTGAGCTATAGCCTTCTATAGTATTACTTTGTAACATATCCAGAGCTTTACCTTGAGGAACTCCTTCAGCAATATCAAATAGCACCACATCACCTAATTCTTTCATGATAGCTAGATGAGCTATAGTACCACCTGTATTACCACTACCTATTACCGCAATTTTCTTTCTTTTACAAGTCATAATATACTCCTTTAAGTATGGTTTTGTTAAAAAACTAATTTATAAACTAGCTTAAACTCATTATAAATGAAAAAGGTTAACAATTAGTTATTCATCGAATCGAAGAAATCTCCATTGGTTTTTGAGTGCTTTAATTTATCAATTAAGAATTCTATCGCATCAATGGTGCCCATAGGATTAAGGATTCTACGCAATACCCAACGCTTAGCTAAAGTATTTTTATCAAAGAATAATTCTTCTTTTCTAGTGCCGGACTTAGTAATATCAATAGCAGGGAAAATTCTTTTATCTGAAATTTTACGATCAAGGATAATTTCTGAGTTACCAGTACCTTTAAATTCTTCAAAAATAACTTCATCCATTCTTGAGCCAGTGTCTACTAAAGCTGTAGCAATAATAGTTAAAGAACCGCCATGTTCAATATTACGTGCGGCGCCAAAGAATCTTTTTGGCCTTTGCAGAGCATTAGAATCGACACCACCTGTTAATACTTTACCAGATGAAGGAACTACTGTGTTATATGCTCTAGCCAACCTAGTAATAGAATCAAGCAAGATAACCACGTCGTGCTTATGCTCTACTAAACGCTTAGCTTTTTCGATAACTATTTCAGCTAACTGAACGTGACGTATAGCCGGCTCATCAAAAGTAGAACTGACTACTTCACCCTTAACTGATCTTGCCATATCGGTTACTTCTTCAGGACGTTCATCAATAAGCAGAACGATTAAAGTAACTTCTGGGTGATTAGTGGTAATTGCATGAGCGATATTTTGCATTAATACCGTTTTACCTGTTCTTGGCGGCGCTACAATTAAAGCACGCTGCCCCTTTCCTAAAGGACAAGTTAAATCAATAACTCGAGTACTATAATCTTTGCTTTCAGAATTTTCGATTTCAAGCTGCAATAATTGATCTGGATATAATGGTGTAAGATTATCAAACTTTACTCTATGAGTAGCTTTTTCTGGAGTATCAAAATTAATTTCAATAACTTTTAGCAAAGCAAAATATCGCTCCCCAGATTTAGGCGCTCTAATTTGCCCCTGCACAGTATCACCTGTGTTTAAAGCAAATCTTCTTATTTGGCTTGGTGAAACATAGATATCATCAGGACCTGCCGCATAATTAGCATCAGATGATCTCAAGAATCCAAAACCATCCTGCAAGACTTCTATTACCCCTACGCCAATAATTGCAACATTTTGCTCAGCAAGTTTTTTTAGAATCAAGAAAATTATATCTTGCTTAAGCATCATTCCAGCATTTTCTATGCCAGATTCCTCTGCAAATATTCTTAATTCTTCGGGATTTTTTTGTTTTAAGTCTTGAAGGTGGACAACTCTTTGGTTAACTTTTACCTCAGGAACTTCTTCTTTAAACTCTTCTTTTTCTTCTATTTCTGTCATATATGTTTTTGATTTTGAATTGATAAGATTAACTGTAAATACATTAGCTATTTTTGTACAGGCCTTGAGGCTCGTTAATGGATAGAGAATGTTAGATTTCTAATTAGTTGAAAAATAGCTGTAAAAAAAACAGCCTTCTTCTGGAGATTTGTATACTTAAATATCTGTTAAGTGAAACCGACTTTAGCATACTTATAATTATTCTCAAGCTTTATTATTAAAGTTTCCAGATTTTTTCCTCACTAACAAAATTCAACATAAATCTGCCATTCTTAAGAAAATAACTTCCCAAAGTAACAATAATATGCAAATATACAATTTATTAAAAAATATAAAATTAGGATAAATAAAAGATTTATGGCAAAAGAAGAATTAATTGAATTTAATGGATTGGTAATAGAATTATTGCCTAATGCTATGTTTAGAGTCAAGTTAGACAATGAACATGAAGTTATAGCTCATACTTCAGGGAAAATGCGTAAAAATAGAATTAGAATTTTAGCTGGTGATAGAGTTACTGTAGAAATGACTCCTTATGATTTAACTAAAGCTAGAATCAAGCTTCGCTTAAAGTAAAAATGTCAGAAAAACAAATGTTAATCTTAGCATCTTCGTCTCCTAGAAGACTAGCCTTATTACAAAATATTGCTATTTATCCAGACCAAATTATATCTCCAGACATTAATGAGAGGCCTTTAGTCAAGGAAAAACCGCTTCAATTGGCATTACGCCTTGCGGAAAAGAAGGCTATGTTGGTTGCAAGTTCTTATAAAGATGATGCTTTTATCTTAGCTTCAGATACTGTTGTTGGCACCAAAAACAAAATTTTTGATAAAGCCGAGACTAAAGAGATGGTAGAAAAATATTTACTGTTTTTTTCAGGTAAGCGGATAGATATTTATACTGCTATCGCTGCAATAAAAGTTAAAAATGGCACAATTGAGAAGATTGCTACTAAACTTGTAGTCAGCAACGTTAAGTTCAAGCGCTTTAGCCATGAAGAAATTCAACATTACTTAAATACTGATCATGGTATTGGTGCAGCTGGTGGCTTCGCTATCCAGGGCCTAGGTGAAACTTTAGTTAAGTGGATTTCTGGCTCCTACTCAGGTATTGTTGGATTGCCATTATGCGAAACTGTAAACCTACTAAAAGGATTAGGTTATAATGGCTATAATCAAAGCGCGAGCTAAGATCAATCTATTTTTTCAAATCATTGGTAAACGTCCAGATGGTTATCACTTAATGGAAAGCTTAAATGTTTTTGCTAATGATATCTATGATCTAATTGAAATTAACTCAGATACTTCAAACTCTACCAGCATTAAAGATGGTGAATTTGCTGCTATCTTATTTAATGAGCAAAATAATCTTATTGATAAAGCTCTTGAAGAATTTGGTGGAGACGCTAAATATTATTGCCAGCTCACTAAAAATATTCCTATTGGAGCGGGCTTAGGTGGTGGCTCTGCGGATGCTGCAATGGTAGCTAAATTTCTAGAGCCCATTCGTAACCATGATATAGATACAAAGTTACTGAGCATTGGGGCAGATTTACCAACTTGCTATCATAATGAGCCAGCTTTTTGTAGTGGCATTGGTGAAATTATTCAGCCAATTAAAAATTTTCCTGAATTGCATTTAGTTTTAATAAATCCTCAAAAAACCTTACTCACTAAAGATGTATTTAAGGATAATCGCCATATAAATACTTCTACTATTAAAGATAAACCTTTAGATTTTTCTGATAATTTTGAAAAATTAATCGCTTTTATCTCCCCTCTTAGCAATGATTTAAGCGAAGCTGCAATTCAGCTATTGCCAGAAATTAAAACAATGCTAGATCTACTAAAGAAGCAAGATGGCTGCTTAATTTCTAGAATGTCTGGATCTGGCCCCACCTGCTTTGCTGTTTTTGAAAATAAAAAAACCGCTCTTCAAGCAAGCGAAATTATTGCCGCCTCACTACCAAATTATTGGGTAAAATACACCAGTGCTTAAATTTAAATTCTAAGTAATTTAAAATCTTGCATTATTTAATTGTTAATCTTATTATGCGCTAATAATAAAGAGGCCTTTTATTAACAATAAACGAGGATATATTTATGGGAAAAGAAACAAAGAATCCTACCAAATTAGCAAAACAAAAAGCTCAAGCAGAAGAAGCGCATCTTCAGGCTCAAGCTGAGCAAGAAGCTCGCCTTAAAGTTCAAGCATTAGAAGAAAAACGCCTAAAAATCGTAGAAGCCGTGAAAGAAGCTCGTAAAGTTCAAGCTGAGCAAGAAACGCGCCTTAAAGCTATAGCAGACGAAGAGGCCCGTCTTAAAGCTATAGCAGATGAAGAGGCCCGTCTTAAAGCTATAGCAGACGAAGAGGCTGCAGATGCCGAGTATGATGTTCTTGAAAATCCTGTAGCCCCCGCAATCAATGCTGTCGTTAATGGAAATAACACATCAGGCAATAGCAATGTAGTTTCTTTGGCTCTACCAACAGCTGGGCATACCGACGAGCATTTAACTGTAGTTGGAAAAGATAGCGCCGCCAGTAGTGGTGGAGGCTGGCTTGGTAGCTGGTTCGACAAATAGTTGACATTAAAAAATCGATTATTAAATAGTCTACAACACTAGACAATCATTATATTGAAGGAAATTTATTATAGTAATCCGCTCTATGTTTTGATTAAAATCTTGCAATTTAATCTACATAAAACTAGCATCTAACGTTATCCTCGAAGCCAAGAAAAAATTGGCTTCCGGGGATCTAAATTAAATCTTTTTTTAATCCTTAAAAGTCCTAAAGATCAAGAAATTATAGCGATTTTGAACTTATTTAAAACTCGTTAGGCAAAAAACTATCGCTAATTTATTCTCACCTTACTAGACAAAATATACCAGAGCTAAAATTAAAACTCTAAGTAGTAATTAAAAACCTTGCATTATTTTTTATTTATCTTACTATGCACCGAAATAAAGGAGTCTTTAATTAATTATAAATGAGTATATATTTATGGTAACTATTAAACGAAATAAAGAAGATAATAACCATATATGGGATCAAAGACCTGAATTCATAGTTAAGCAAATAGATGAAAAATTTAATGTTCAGAGTAAGTATTTAGAAACAGAATGGAGTCATTTTTCAGGTGATGAATTTTACCATATGTGCATGACAAATGATCATTCTATTTTAGAAAAAAAAGTAAAAGAAAATCCTAATCAGCAAAGCTTTACTATATTAGATGTCGGGACGTCATCTGGTAAGCTTCTATACAGTTTTAAAGATTATATCCTTTCTTCAGATAAATCAGAAATCTTCTCTAATCGTAGTTTTGAAATTATTGGACTTACTGCTGAAAACTGCAATACAACTTATTCCACTGAAGCTAATGTTAGCCTTAAATATATTTGTAAATTTAAATCAGAAAATATTATAAACGAATTTGAAGCTATGGGAATAAATCTTAATAGCCAAGTAGATCTAATTTATTCGCGATATACTTTAAAACATTTTAAAGAACCAGCAGGAGTAGTCGCTCAGCTTTATTACATGTTAAAGCCAATTACTGGATATTTATTTATGGATGACTTTACAATCAAGTATAATAAAAACTCAGCTATTGATACCGCTATAGACCCTATGCGCGTGTTTACCAAAGATTCGGCTAGGATGGCCTTACATAGTAATAATGTTGAAACATTACTCCTTAATTTAAAAGCAAATTTTTTAATATGCCCAATATCAGATTTTATCCCAGTAAAGACTATGCACAAAAGTACTGTATGTAATCATTTTGTAATAAAAAAAAATAGCCTAGATTTTGAGCCTCCAGAATATTCTTACAATGAGAAATCTGAAGAAATTAATATTCAAAATACTTTTAGTGAAAAATTACCCAAAGTTGGGTATGATAAGACCTTTGACTCTCGTGTAACGTCATTAGTTGGAAATGGATATTTTTATGCTGGTCTCGGTGGAAAAGAAATTTATGATGACATAAAGGAAACTTTTACATGCCGTCGTAACGAACATTGGTCGAACGGCAAACCATGGTCTTTTGGAGCAAAGGATGGTTCATGCATCGTTGATATTTATAACGACAGCGAATTATAAAATATCTCTGAAACTAGGTGCTTTAACTGATACTAATCTATCGCACGATAGTTTTAATGGTCTTAATGATTTTAAAAGATTTTAAGCTGTATCCTCGCCCCAGCAAGCACTGGTGGCAAGGATACAGACTCATAGTAGAAAAAACCGAATTGCAAGGTTTTAGCCAAAACATAGTATTGTTATGTGCATTATTGAAAATTTTAGGGTTTTAAGAAATTTAATCTGGCCTGCCTACCAAAAGCTTCGAGCTGTGGCTAGAACCCCTTCGGCGAAGCTTGGAAAGGGTAGCGTCTATCTTTAACTTAAGGCTCGAAGACTACTTTTTAAAATTCAATTAATTAGGGCGATTTACTTGATGAGTAATGTTAGCTTTGATTTTTGAAATTGTTTCTGCTGTTTTAATATTGGCCCACATAATTTCTTGTCTTAATTCATAGGCTGGGCTATCTAGAAGATTTTGTTTTTTAGTTTTTAATTGGTTGGCTTGCTTAATTAATTTATGATATTCAACACTGAGATTGGATAGTAGGTCCTGTGGAGATAGACACTGATCAGTACCGTCAGTTAAGTAACCCTCTATCTTCAATAAACCATCATGAGCATGTTGCTCTGAAAAACCAAAATTATCTCGAGAACAAACTTTAGCGATTTTACTATAAATATCTTTTTTAGCTTGATCCAGATCAGTGACGCATACATCAGCATTATCATTATCAGCGCGAGGATTAGAATCATTATTCTTGAAGAAGATAGCTCCTGAACCATAATAACGGTCCAAGAAATGACTTAAGTCTTGCTCAAGATCTTCTAACTCTAATTGCAAACTTTGAATTTCCACTAAAGAATCATCTATTAGCTTTTCTAATTTTTCTATTTCAGCCACCTCTACTATTAGTAGTTCTTCTTGTGAAATGTTTTTTAATTGAGTTTGAGTTGCTTGATTAGCTGACATTAATGCCTCCACAATATAAATTCTCCTTGTTTCATGACCTAAATTGATAGGCCTAAACTTATTCACCATTGGTTTTTGCAAACCAAGCTTTGGCAAATATATCTTGTGTGTAAAAAGATAGCATAACATAAATATTGCTAAAAGGGAAGCTTTTTAAGAGCTTTTACCAAGATAATTGCATTACACTGGCTTATTTTACTTCTTAAACACTTGAAAATAGCTAACTTTAGTATAATTTTGATAGGATCGCTTATTTATTTAATTTCAGAGAATAATATGGTTAAAATGCCGCATTGGCCAATTCCTATGGGAGATAAACCCATCGACCTTGATTTAAGCAGAATAAAGACTCTGCTTCATGCATTTGAAAATCCTCAAAATAAATTACCGCCAGTAATTCATGTAGCTGGAACTAATGGAAAAGGCTCTACTACCGCCTTTTTAAGAGCAATTTTTGAGGCAGCTGGATATAAAGTGCATCTATATAACTCTCCTCATTTGGTTAAATTTAATGAACGAATAACTCTAGCAAGCGAAGAAATAACTGATGATTTTCTCTATGAAGTTAC
>CANDYO010000009.1 GCA_947424995.1 Rickettsiales bacterium
ATTTATAATTAAGAATCTTCATTCTCATGATGTTCTGTGTCATTAATACCTAGTTTTCCAAGTATTTTACTTAAATTACTGCCTAATGTGTTTTCCATGATCGGTATTTTATCTAAAGCATCATAGCCTTTCTTTGAATGGTGTTCATGAAAAATAAAATCTTTTTCTGCTCTAACTCGACGTACTTCTTCTTCTATTATAGGTTTAATGTTTATATCTCTTATAATTCGTTCAAAATCTTCTTGTTTTTGCTGTGTTTCATTTGATTGTGTCATTTTAACCTCTCTTAACTAAAGCTAATACTAGCTTTAGTATTTATATATTTTTATTAAAAATCAATATGCTGGATACCTGTCAACTCAGCATAAAAATTTTAGCTAAATTGAGCAGTGCGATTTCTTGCGCTGCTGTATTCTTCGTCGTTACCACCAAAATGCAGGTAATCAACAACTTCTTTTAGCAGAATATCATGTTTTTTAATAAAGCTATCTATTTCTTTTTCAAATTTGTAGATATGAACGCTACTACTATTATCCATAGCCATAAATTCTTGATCAAGTGTGTGGTTAATTCTAATAACTTCTACTATCTTGGATTGAAAAGCATCTGATACTTCAGCTCTCTCATTATTATTTTAACTAAATTTACCAACTCTTTTATCTTTATTAATAAATGTTGATAATAAAAAATACAGTAGCAAGATTTGTGGTTTTATCGAAGCTGTTCTAAAAGATTTTTGTGTACTAAGTTTCTAGTAGCATAATGGTTATGAAATACATGAAAAAAAATTTATTGTTATATGAGAAATATCAATTTTAACAGAAAAATAGAGAAAACAGGAAATGTTTTAGCTTATAGTAAATATGATTTATATTTCATGAAAGAAGAAGTGCAAGCTAGGTGGAATAGGGTAGGGATTTGATCCGACGAATTTGAGAAGCCTGAAGCCTTTAGAAAAAATAAAAGAAACTTAATTAAATGAATTACTGTTGTTTATTTTGCTGTGATGCAAATTTGTTTTGGTAAAGATTAATAATAGTTAATAAAAAACACTTGCAAGTAAAATAAATATGTGTAAGTCTTTTGTTTCCGCTATTTGCAATAGCGTACTTAAGCTTAATAGCAATATTTAAATAATAGGAATAATAATTATGAATAAGGAAGAATTTGTTGCAGCAATCGCAGAAAATACAAAATTCACTAAAGTAGACACTAAAAAATTCTTGGATGCTTACATTGACGTATTAACAACAGCGCTTAAATTTGGTAATATAGTTCAATTAATTGGTTTTGGCAATTTTTCTGTAATTGAAAAGCCAGAACGTAAAGGACGCAATCCAAGAAGTGGTGAAGAAATTACTATTGCAGCTTCTAAAGCAGTAAAATTTGCTGCTGGAAAACTACTGAAAGATGCAGTGAATCAATAATTTCCATAATCTAGTTTTATGGACCCGTTGTTTTTATAATCTTATAGATAGAATGTATTATTATGACAATTAATCAAATAGGTTCTCCTCAAACACTAGAAGAAATTGCTAAGCTTTTGAACCAAAGTAATAGATATCAGGTATTAGAGCGCTTCGAGCAGTTAAAGCAGTATCATCCTAGTGATGAAGGGGAGAAGCTAATAGGTGTTTACTTAGATACTGAAACAACGGGGCTAGATTATAAAAATGATAAAATTATTGAATTAGCTTTAGTACCATTTGAATATAGTCAAGATGGGCGTGTTTTTAGAATATTAGATAGTTATTCTAGTTTTCAAGATCCAGGTGAGCCACTGAATGAACAGATTAGCTTACTCACCGGCATAACTGATGATATGGTTAAAGATCAAGTTATTGATAATGCACAGGTAGAATTAATAGTGCAATCTGCGTCGCTCATAGTTGCTCACAATAGCAGTTTTGATCAAAAATTTGTTGAAAGGCAATTTCCTATATTTAAACAGACTGCTTGGGGATGTAGTTACACCCAAGTTCCTTGGAGAAAAGAAAATATATCTAGCGCCAAGTTAGAATATTTAGCATATAAATTCGGTTTCTTTTATGATGCTCATAGAGCAGAGGTGGATTGTCTAGTGGGCGTACATCTGCTCACACAATTACTTCCTCAATCAAAAGACTTAGTTTTTAAGGTGTTGTTAGACAACGCTAAAGAAAAATCCTATATCATATGGGCAATTAATGCTCCATTTAGTAGCAAAGACATTCTTAAGAGCCGTGGGTATAGGTGGAATGATGGCAACAATGGTAAGCCAAAATCATGGTATATTGAAGTTAGCGAGAAAACTAAAGATGAAGAACATGACTTTTTATCTCAGCATATATACCAAGGGAAGGCGTTACTTGCTATAGAGGAAATTAATTCATTTAATAGATTTTCTGCTAGAGATTAAAACTCTAAAATCTAAGCAAAACCATGAACAGAAATTGGAGGCTTGTAGTGTTTGTTATAAATATATAGTAGACCTCAAACTAAGATTTTTTTAACTATGATTACTTGAGGTATATGCTAGATTGTGAAAGCAAATATAGAAGCTTGGTATAGCGAACAACAAATATTAAAAGTATGGGATAAATATATATGCTCTCAGAAATTAGAGTTCTTTTTTGATACAAATACTAAAGGACACTCTATATTTGGCGAAAATAAATCATCTATGGTTTTGCGTAAGCAAGCCGGTCTACTAATTAATCAAGATAAAACCTTATATAGAAATAAACAAGATAGATCTGTCTCCGTTGCAGGAGCAGTTGATTTTGAATCAAAAGCAGGCTTATTAGAAGGATTTAATGGGATAACAAATGATATCCTGTACGCATTCAATCAAATCAAAGATTGGAATCTTGATTCTTCAAAGCAACATATTTATTTGCACTCAATTATTTTTCCATATCATGTTCATGATATTCATTGGGGATTAGGAATTATAACTTTAAGTTTTTCTGGAGATAACATTTTAGATGATATCAAAATAACTGTATATAACCCATCTGAAGATAGATCATCCAATGTTAGAGAAAGTGTTAAAGAAGAAATTCAAAGAGCTATTCAAGAAACATTTAAAACCAGTCTTACCCTGCATGATATTAATAATGAAGCTTATAAAAGACAGCAATATGATGGTAATTCATGTGGAGTGATTAGCGCCGAGAACGGTAAAGATATTATAGAAGGACAAAACTTAAGACTAACTATAATATACGATGAGCCTTCTAGAATAGAAACTTTGCGCAATCAACATTTAAGTGATGTCAGTGATAATTTATTTGATGAAATGCAGCTAAGAAATGAGGATTTTTCAGGTCGCCTTAAGTACACTAAACCTGAAAGCTTTAATATAATAAAAGCTGCGTTGCTATTTGGAATGAAAAGCATATCGCAAGATTTATCATTATTGTTATCCATAGAAGAAAGTAGCATTGCTAGAGCGACAAAAATACGAGATATTATACATGATAATTCAGATCATTTTAGCGCCGTAGATTTTGCAGGTAGAATAATAGATTTTGTTACTTTGTTTTTTAAGAGATCTAGCGAAGGTGGATTAGAATTTCAGGGTGATAGTGTAAATATATTTGAACAAATTAGCCAAGAAATTAATGCAGAAACCAGGATATCAAGTGCTTCAATTACAGTGCATGGTAATTCACAATCTGGTAGTAATCTAAAATCTAGTCATAGTGATGCTGTTAATATTGATAAGCGCACAATTTATGATAATTTACAATTAACAGCTGATGGTTTAAGAAAAAGTCTGCATGGTAATTTATATCAGCTAAGCTTATTGACTTTGGTTGCTTATCGAGCTTATAAACAAGGCAAATTGTTTCATCTTATTAGTGAAGCTAAAGAATTTGAAAAATTTGATGATTTAGTAATTGATTACGGCGATAGAATCACTTTTTTACAAGCAAAACACAGCTCAACAGCGGAAGCTTCATACACAGCAACAGATTTTTGTGCTTCTGCAGATAACCCAGATAACGCTGCGAGTTTGGCTAAATATTTTGATTCATGGATAAGACTTAAAGTAGGTGGCTTTACTAAAACAATGGATGGTAAAGAAAAATCTACTACATATGTCTTTTTTACAAATAAAGGAGCTGAAAATGGGAATGGATTTTTAGAGGAAGTTACCGTTGAAGAGGATGAATTCTTATTTACAGGTATATGTAGTAAAACTTTTAGATTTCAAAAAGGTAATGTCAGAGCTCAATTTATTGATGCTATTAGGGCATCATCAGATGAGGTAAGAAAAAGATGGGATGATCTTGAAGATATTGAAGTGGATTTAGAAACATTTGATAAAGAAATCATTGAAGCAGCTAAATATATAGAAAAGAATATTATAAAAATACAAAATAAGAGTAATAACCCTCCAAATAAGAAATCTAAAATCAGCAAAAATAAATCTGAATTAAGTTACGAAAAATGGCAAATAGATGGTAAATCAAAACTTAGTCAAAAAGCCAAAGCATTATTGGCATTAGCTTTAGAAGATGACAAGTATAAGAACCTTATTTTTTCTAAAATTAAGAAAGAACATGCGGAAATATTCAGACAGCATTTTACTCAAGATAAAATAGAAGTAAAAATAAATAATCCAAAATCAGTCTTATCTAACTTTATGTCAAAAGAAATAGAGGAGTTTCTTGATGACTTCGTTATAAAAATTGAGCAGCCAAATAATGACAATTTAATGCAGGTAATTGCAAAAGAGTTAGAAATAGCTGTCAATATAGCTCCAAAAGAGCTTTTCAACAGTTTATATAAATTTATGTTGAATTGGTTAAGTAAGCGGCATGATTGCATATTAAAATCGGATAGTCTGGGTAGTTTTATAACTGCAGAGTTAGGAGATTCGCAGCGTGTTTATTTATTGGGAGCTACCCAGATTTATGAGAAGGAATTTGAAGGATATAGATTAGATTGGAAACATGCTGAAATAGAAGAGTTATCTGAATTTTTAAGTAATAATAACGAGCATATTGCCGTTATTGAAGATGATGGTGATAGCGGCGTAGAAATACGAGTTTATAGTACAATCAAGCCATATAAAACACAATTACTCTTAAAAGATGATGAATGGGGGTTCTTATCAAGTAATTCTCCTTACCTAATGAAATTGACCGACATATTAAGAGGAAATTCTATAAAATTATTACTAATAGACTGTAGGCAAGAAAATGATATACCTCGAGTTTTTATTGAAGCTTTACAAAATGCCGATCTAAATAACAGAAAAATATTGTTATTAATAAGACCAGATCAAAAAAATCAAATAGAAATACTTAATGCTCAAGAATTTAATGTTGAACCACTAAATGATGAGCAATTAAAAGAAATATATAAAGAAGCTGGTATTATAAGATTAAGTTTAGGTGGAAAAGAATATAGCATATCTAGTGTTATTAAAGATAAAGATGGTGGAGCCTATAAGGTAATAAAAAATCTAGATTGGTTTAGAGAGATAATTGAACATTCAAAAGATAATAGACATAATTCACAAAATCTGCCATATGATGTGTATGTTGCTAATGACCTAGTTGAAGGAGTTCCTTTCTATCATTTGAGGCACATCTTAGAAGTTGTTCCTGCTAAGTTATTTGTAATAGAGAATATGAGTAGAGCTAATAGAGCTAAGTTAGAATGCTCATTAAGAAACTGGTTTAATAATGAGAAAAAAACAAGCTTTGCTTCTGATATACAATATTCTAAAGATATAAAATATCGCTTAGTTTCAGATCTTAATAATCTTGAAGGTTATTCTGTCTCGGAAAAACTGATCTATATTGCTAGTGCTCATTCTAATATTGCTATCGCAATAGAAATAGAATCTCTTCATCTACAGATTAGAAGCATTGAGAATTTTGAAGTTATTGTAACAAATAATTATGATATTTCTAAATTACCTACCCCACTAAAATATGATTTTGATGAAGGAAAAGAAGGAGTAGCCAGGGAAGAAGGTTTTTTTGTTCAATATCCTCAAAACTCTATAATTATTTCAGCTGATGCTGGTTATGGAAAATCATCATTTTGTATTAACATGGCTAGTATTCAGCAAGAGCCTCAGGACTCGAATAAAATTACTTGGATAATTAGATTAAGCTTACCTGGAATACAATTTTTATCTGATGATTTTCAGATTACGAAGATATTTACAGAAATATCTATAGGAGAAAATTGGCCTAGATGGCAATTTGAAGCATTAAAACATGATATGAGGGTTTTGGGAAGAGTAACTTTATTATTAGATGGTTTAGATGAAATAAAATCTGATGTTGCAGTTAGAATATTTAACACTTGGATAAGTCAGTTGCCCTTAGAAACAAAGATTGTGATTACAACAAGACCCTATTCATATAATAAAATTATTTTGCCTAAAGGAAGGTCTTTAGGGCATTACTTAACCCTTAAAGAATATACAGATACTCAGCATAAAAAATATATAGAAGAGTATGTTCAGGCTATATATAGAGAATTTCAAGCAAAAGAATCTGAAGAAAAAGAATTAAGCTCTAGAGATGTGAGGCAATTAGCAAAATCTATATATGAAAAAATGAATGATATAATTGATAAAAATATAATGCATTTACTTGGTGTTCCTTTAGAAAGTTATATTTTTTGTGAAACATTAAAGCCAAATATTATGCATTCTTGGTTGCATGATGAGCAAGCTAATTTTAACGAAGTTTTTGAAGGTGTTACTCAACTTAGCACTATTATGCTTTATCAATATTTTGTAAGAACAAAACTTAGCTTATTTTTAGAAAAGCATATGGAAATGCCTCTTTCTACGACATTGAGATTTCCTCATCGAGTATATAGTTTTACCTCCAGCTATAATGACATTTTAATGGTATATGCATTTCGTCAAGCATTTGATAAAAATTATGGTTTTGTAAGCCAGGCACTAAATCAAATCTATTATACTACTGAAATGATAAACGAACTACAGGATACAGGAATAGTTACTATCTCTAATCAGGGTACAGATTTTATTCTGAAATTCAATCATGATACTTATCAGGATTACTTTGCTGCGCTTTGTATACTAAAAGGTCTCATTGCTGTAGAAAACATAGTTTTTAGAGAGGCAATACTAGAACATCGCTATATGACTAAATACCGTACAATAATGTTGATGCTTAGTCATTTAAGTTTGAGTGGTGATCCTTTAGTGCCAGGTTGGGATAAAAATAATCAAATCCAAGTGAAAAGTTTTTGGAATATATTATGTGCGCATGGTGATATTCTTGGATTTGCAGATTTGAAGCTATATAAAAATTGCATACAAGAACTTAACCAGTTACAAAAAGAAAGGCTACAAGAAATCATTAAGGGTGAAGACTGGTCAAGTAGATTAATAGAATGCATAACAATAACTTCAGCGATGGAAGATAAAAGCTATAAAAAACAAGAAATACAAAGGATTGAAATGCCAGTATTGGCCAGGGGTATTTCTTTAGCAGATGACATTATAGATTCTGATTTTATTGAAGATTCAAAAACATTAAAAGTCAGATTAATGAATAAGGCAAATGTTTATAAAGAAACAAAATCATTTTTGATTAGTAGAAAAAGATATGAAGAAATAGCTAAGCTTTTTGAAGAAATTGTTACTGAAAATAAAATCAATGGTTATTGGGATATTGATGGTGGGTTTCTAGCGATGTCTTTATTGGGTAATAGCTTTAGTGACACATTAGCTGATTACTTTGTTATTCGCGTTAGTAATGATCCATCTTGGCGATCAGTGCATGCGCTTACTGCGCTTAATCAGCTTTTTACACCAGAGTTAAATCAATATACTCAGGTTATATGTGCTAAGATTTTCTGTTGTTTATTGGGATATAGAGAGGAAATAGAAAAAGAAAAACAAAGCGATACTTTAAAAGAGATATCACAGAAATTCTCTTCTACAATAATAGATTATTTAGGTTGGCAATTGGAAGAAGGATTTCCTTTGCTTATTATTCAAAGGTTTGATGTTTTCTTAGAAAAAAAATTGTTTAAAAATATTATTGATTTGTTCAATAAGCTTTTATGGGTTGCTATGCATAATGAATATGCAGTGATCGTAGATAGTAAATATAGCAAAATTCAATTTGTGAAGGATGAAGTTATAGATATTCTAATAAAAGAAGAGGGTGCCAATGGAATTAATTATATTATTAGAAATATTTTAGAAAAAACACTCATAACGTTAAAGAGTAAAGTTTATGATCCTGAGAGATTTGTTATCAATATGATGAGTGAGGTTCAGGAGGAAGACGTTCTTTTACTAGATAATATAGAGCAAAAATTATTAGAATTAATTGTAGATACAAAATATTTCCAGAAAGCTTTCAATAATATTAAAAAAGATGGTTCTAAAGTATTAGAGCTATATAAAATGTTAGAAAAATATAGCCTAATAACAGCTAGTACTGCTAATGTCTTTATTCAAGAACTAAGCACAGATAAGGCAACTGGCAGAAATGAGTGGTGGTCAGCTAATGGTGGAATTGATACAGCGGGCTATATGGGTAAGTTTTTTAACCAAGCTTGTGCAAAGTATTTAATCTTGCGAAGTAGTCATTGGTCGAAAAGTAGCTGGAGCAGTAATCAAGAAGCTGCTGTTGGCGCATTAAAGAAAATCTATAGTGTTTTAAAAACTATCCCTGTTGATAGTAAATCTATAAATGCAATTTTGTCTTATAATGAATGTATTAAAGACCGTAATTTTGTAGGTGAGAGTGATTTGCAAGCTATAGTTTTTATTTCTCAAGTATATTATGTTTTTGTTGTATATGACAACCCTGCGCTAAACTTTAAAGTAGTAGAATCTATAGCTAAGAAAAGAGGAGTAGATCCCATAATTGGATTAATAGAGGTTAGCGCTAATATAAAACAATATCAATTATCATCTAACGAAAATCAATCTCCAGAAATAGAAAAATCAATAGAAAAAATAGAATTAGAAGGCCACACTTCATATGAAGATGAAGTACCTTTGCATGAACAACAGCTACCTACGATTAATCAATTAACAACGACATCTTTTGTTGTTAAAGAAGCAATAGAGGCTCTGCCAATAATTCAATATGTCTTTAAAGAAATTTTGCATCTTAAATATACTTTACCAGAATTCATAAATAATAACTATTTCAAGATAGCTATTCATTATACGGCTTGTAGCGCGGGTATCTTCTCCATTAGTGGTAAGTTTGATTTTGTCACTTCCATGTCTCCTAGTATCATTTATGGAGGGAAAATCCTTACTTATGAATACTTAGCTAAACTTAAGCAAGAAAATTTTCAAGATAACGAAGATAAATCAATAAATAACCCAATTGAGTTTGTTGAAAAATGTAGTTTTGATATAGCAGCTCAAATATTTCTTGGAATAGTCAGCGGCGGAGTATCCAGCACAACTATACTTTATGATACTGTAATAAGTGGTACGGTTGGAGGTATGCAATGCTATAGTCAATACAATCAGTTCGAGAATTTACAACAAGGCAAAAATCTATCTCTAGGAGAAGCAATAATTCCTTATGTTATGGATTCATTAGTCCTATACAGCGTTACTAGAAATGTGAATTTTGATTTTACAACTCAAGTAGGGCAAATGTTAACAATAAAACAAACCTTGGTAGCAATGAGTGTTGTTGTGATGACGGATCATATGAGTAAATTATTGCTGACAAGCGTTCAGAAAGTGAATTTAGTAGAACCGCTCAATAACATTATAGATAATATTTATGGCTACTTCACTGGAGAATGTAATAACATTGATAAAAGCTTTGAAACCCTAGAGTAGTAGGATAGGGGGATATAATTAATGTGGTAAGTGAGGCGTTTCAATTAAGCAGTAAAAATATTACAAACAATGGTTTTAATGAATAAGCTGAGTCTTTGTTAGTAGCAACAAGTGCATTGCCTACTATTTACTACTGGTTATACATCTCAGATAATTAAAGAGGCCAAAAGAAAATATGTAGGTGATATTGGCCATAGTTTTAGCGCTGTTGCAGATAAACATTATGTCATTAGAATCTCAAAAAAGATATAAATTAGCAAAGACATTACTTCAAATCTAAATCTTATTTTATTCTAGACTAAGAAAAGATAATGCAGTATACTATCTTAGTAACAAGCCTTAAGAAAAAATAGAAATATCATGAACAAAAGAATAGGAATTTACATAACAAAAAAAGTTGCAACTGAAAGCTATAGAGCGTATGTGCCTTCCCAGCTGCCTCCAGAACCTCCAATTGATGTTAGCAGTTTATATCCTTATTTAGAAAAGGCAACATTAGCTCTCGCTGAACTGAATAGTATTGCTCAAATTATACCCAATATATCTCTTTTTATTTATATGTACGTGCGTAAAGAAGCATTGCTTTCTTCCCAGATTGAAGGAACTCAAAGCTCTTTTGCAGATTTGATGCTATTCGAGCATAATCAAAAGCCTAATATTTCTATAGATGATGTTGAAGAAGTCTCTAATTACGTGCAAGCAATTAACTATGGATTAGATCAACTTAAAAATAATTTTCCTTTGTCATTAAGATTAATTTGTGAAATTCATGCCATTTTATTGTCAGGTAGTAGGGGATTTAATAAACTACCAGGAGAATTTAGAAGATCTCAAAATTGGATTGGAGGAAGTAGACCAGGAAATGCTTTATTTGTACCTCCACCAGTAGAAAAATTAATGGATTGTTTATCTGATTTCGAGAATTTTCTTTATGAGAAGAAGTCTAAGCTACCAGCTTTAATTAAGGCCGGAATTGCTCATATACAATTTGAAACAATCCATCCATTTTTAGATGGTAATGGAAGGCTTGGTAGGTTACTTATTATCTTACTTCTATATCAAGAAGGTTTACTGAAAGAGCCAATTTTATATCTTAGCCTTTATTTTAAGCAAAATAGAGATATTTATTATAATTTATTACAACAAGTAAGATTACAAGGTACTTGGGAAACATGGTTAGATTTTTTTTTAGAAGGAGTTACTGAGTCAGCAAAGCAAGCAGTTCATACCGCTAAACAAATTAATATGTTATTTGAAAATGACTTATTAAAAATACAGAAATTAGGAAGAAACAGGCTTTCTTGCATTGAAGTATTAGAGTACTTAAAAAAAATGCCACAGACTTCTGTACCTTTATTAAGTAAAGAGCTAAATATAACAGCCCCTACAGCAAGAAGCGCGCTAACTCATATGCTAGAATTAGGCATTTTAGAAGAAATAACTGCTAAAAAAAGAGATAGAGTTTATGTGTATCGTAAATATCTAGATATATTAGATGAAGGAGCAGAGCCGTTATCTTAAAATTAAAATATTCAGTATATTAACAGATTCCACTTTCTTACCCCTTTTGCAGATGAGCCTAAAGAGATCTAGAAGCTCGTAAACAGTAACAAAAAAAAGATTATTATCATCATATTATAAGAAAAATTTTGAAGTCTTGGTAAGAATATAATCGAAATAACATTTTTGCTATTTTGTTCATCTGAACAATAGCTCTAATTTTGGAGATGGAATGGTTACTATTATTTTTCAAGATCTTCTATACGAGTGATTTTGATAGGAAACTCTCGTTTAAATCTTTTTTGATAGCAATGTTCAATGAATTCAGGTAGAGGAGCTTTCCATTGCTCTTGCTTATGATTATCTATTTTTTTAAATTTTCTCGGGTTCATTCCTAACTCTCTTGCCATTTGTATATGAAGATCTGTAAGCTTGTGCCTTTTGCGAGCTTCAATCCAGAGACGATATTTTTCAGGAATCTTTTTAATAGTTTTATCCATTTGATGTTTATACTTCGTTTGCAGTGTTTCCATGAAGTGCGCAGTTGGTTAAACAGTAATTGTAGATTTTTGTAGCATATTCAATCGTTATGTTTTTTGTTGGTTGCTTGTTTTTTTTAATAGTTGATATGTACTCGCTAAAAATTTGTAAAATATGTTTTCCTCCCCATGATTTAGGGTCAAAAGATATAGGGCCGCCGCTGCTCATAACATAATCCTTTAAGTCCAGAAGATTAACGACTAAATGACATCCTTCAAATGTAGTATTATTCAACGCTTGGTCTATTAATATATGACTTTCTCCATTAGCGAGATCGTGAACCCTAATTAAACCATTATCTAGCAACTCATCAAATCTCAATATAGTAAATTTTGAATTTACGAAAGCAGTGACGACTTCTTTAGCCTCTTCCTGTATCTTTTCTGGGTGTTTTTCTAAGAAATCAGATATAAATGGCCTATTATCTATATAGCTATATAAGGTACAATAATCATATAAGACATTCATCTCAACCTCACTATATATATCAATATGACCATCTTCAGAACATATTCCTAGTTTCTCTCCAGCATTTTTAATAATGCGTTCAGGTATATTTCCTGGTCTAAATGTATCTATGTGAAAGTCAGAAAGTAATCTTCTATTATGCTTATAATTTTCAAATAACTTTAGATGGTTTGATTTACTTCTAGGTCTGGGAGCATTTTTAGAAAGATTAAATGGTTTTCCCCATAATCTTTTGTAATCTGGTTCTACGATGTAGCTTGGTGTGATCAATCTCTTCTGTGATCGTAAAGGCTTACTACATTGATTTATTGCAAAATCAAGACCATAGTTTATATTATCATTATACAATTTATTCGATAGTCCTTTCTTTTTTTCTCTAAGAAGAGAAGAAGATTGCTTTTTTCTTGAGGTAGATTTGCTATCTGTGAGTTTTGTCATAATTATAACTTTAAGTTGTTAATTTTACTAAGTTTGAAAATTAAAATAAGTAATTTCTTCTAGATAACTTCTTAAAAAAACTAGTTTGCCACTTGAGTTAATATTAGCCTGATTTATAAAATTTTCAAGCGACTTAAATTGAAGGACATATTGCTTTTTAAAAGTTGAATAGATTTTATAATTTTTGCATTGCTAATATGTATTAGCAAATATATTGGTATAGAAGCTAGATGAACTTTGTAGGCCAGCTTGAAACATGTAGAAATATAGGAAAACTCTAACTTTAAGATATAAAGGGGAAATTTCGGGGTTTCCGGCTTGCAGACTTACTCGCTCTTGATATTATTGGATATAATCCATATATGTATACTATCTTGAAATTATTAACTAAAAAAAACTAATGCAGTAACACTTGGGAGAATAAGAATGGCTAATAAATCAAAAACTAAATCTGAAGAAAACATTAAACCTGAAGAACATATTAAGTTTGGTGCTGAAGTTGGCAAAATACTACAATTAATGATTCATTCTCTTTATACTAATAAAGATATTTTTCTACGTGAATTGATTTCTAATTCTTCAGATGCTTGTGATAAATTGCGATATCTTAGTATAACTAATCCTGAATTAACCAAAGATGATACTGAGTTTAAAATTAAGCTTATAGTAAATGAAGAAAAAAGGACTCTTGCTATTACCGATAATGGCATTGGGATGAATAGAGCTGATTTAATTGAAAATATTGGTACTATTGCTAGCTCTGGTACGCAAAACTTTTTAACAAAACTTACTGGTGATAGTAATAAAGACCTACAATTAATTGGTCAATTTGGAGTTGGTTTTTATTCTGGGTTTATGGTGGCTGAGGAAATAGAGGTTATCAGTCGTAAAGCTGGAGAAAAAGACGCTTGGCTATGGAAATCGAAAGGTGAGGGGGAATATACTCTAAAACAGCTGACTGAGTGTGATTTAATGCGCGGAACTTCAGTTATATTATATCTCAAATCTGATGAGAATGAGTTTCTTGATAAATCTCGCATACGTAATATAGTCAAAACATATTCTGATCATATTGCTTTTCCAATTGAGTTTATGTTAATTGAAAACCAAGAAGAAATAAATAAAAAAGCTAAAAAAGACAAAGGGAAGGAAGATAGTGCAGAAGATGGGGTGATAGATGTAGAGGTAACAGAAGTAGAAATCTTAAACAATGCATCGGCAATATGGATGCGCCCTAAACTTGATATTACTGAAGAACAATATAATGAATTTTATAAACAAATATCTCATTTATATGATACGCCATGGCATATTATGCATAATAAGAATGAAGGTATAGTAGAGTTTACTAACTTACTTTATATTCCATCAACCAAACCTTTTGATCTATTTAACTCTGATCGCCATAGTAAATTAAAGCTATATATCAAAAGAGTCTATATTGGTTCAGAAAATATAGATCTAGCGCCTTCATATCTAAGATTCTTGCAAGGTGTGGTTGATTCTGAGGATCTGCCTCTAAATGTTAGTCGTGAAACATTGCAGCATACGCATTATTTGGAAAAAATGCGTAAAGCAATCACGAAAAAAGTTATCGGTGAGTTAAGCTCTAAAATGGAAAAAGAGTATGATAGCTATCTCAACTTTTGGAATAATTTTGGAACTGTTCTGAAAGAAGGATTATGTGAATCCTTGCCAACAGAAGAAAAAGAAAAATTACTTGAAATATGCCTATTTTACAGTGTGTTACAAGATAAACTGATTAGTTTGGCTGAATATATTGCCAATATGAAAGAAGAACAAAAAACTATCTTTTATCTCAGTAACGATAGTATTGAGAAGGCAAAAAATAGTCCTCAATTAGAGGGCTTTATAAAGCATGGCATTGATGTATTGTTGCTTGTTGAAGCTGTAGATGATTTTTGGACTAATACGATACATGGTTTTAAAGATAAAGAGATAAAATCAGTAACCCGTAGCAGTGCTGAATTAAATAAAATTTTAAATCCTAAAAATGAAGATGAAGAAACAAAAGCACCTGAAGTATTAGGTGTTCAAGATCAAGAATTAATTGATTATTTCAAAAACACTCTTAGTAGCTTAGTGATGGATGTAAAGGCTTCAGACAAGTTAGTTGATAGTCCAGTATGTCTTGCAGTTAGCGAAGGAGCTATGGATATAAGAATGGAGCGTTATTTCAAAGATCAAAAACAACTATATTCAAAGTTTACTAAAATCCTAGAAATTAATCTTAATCATTCCATTATTAACAAAATACGAGAAGAAATGGATAAAGATGATAAAAGCATAGCAAAGGAATTGATTCTGATATTATTTGATCAGGCTTGTATTATTGAAGGAGAACCAATACCTGATATGGCGACATTCTCAAAAAGAATGAATAATCTTTTAGAAAAAATATGATTTTATGATATTTTATAAATTAATAGGGTGTAATACAGATAGCTAGATAAGTTAATTCTCATTATTGTATTTCTAGAAAATAAGGATTATCATTAGCTGTACTATAATCTTTGTAGTAACGTTGGATGAATTCAATTTTATTGAATAATACTTAATTATTAAGAAGTGTATTATGAGTATGAAAGAATTCACTCCATGGAATTGGTTCGAAAGAAGAGATTTAGCTTCTAAAAAAGGAGATTATTCTTTACTGAATAATTTTGATAGCAATTATCTTAAGTACAACGTTTATGAGGATTGTTATTGTAAATAAGTAAGATAAAGAGATATAAAAAATGAATTTTAAAACTTGGATTCCGATATTGATGACTATTGTGTTTGTATGTGCATTTATTATGGCCGCGATTGCTTCATCGCGTCAATATAAAGCACTTGAGCGAGAGAATAATGCACTTAGATTTGAGAACCATCTCTTAAGAGTGCAAGCTTGTGATGGAAATCCGAGAACTCCCGTTTTAAAATAAAAACAGGTTTTTTTAAAGGAAAATGTATAGTCCAATCTAGCTTTGATCGTAAGGAATATAAAATCTTAATTCAAGAGATATTGTTGTATTCTCATGGCTTAAATAATAGAGGTTGAATAGCAAATGAGCAATAGTGAATTTGTTGAGCATATAATGGATATTTTATCTAGGTTTAGTGATATTAAGTTATGTCGGATGTTTGGTGGTTATGGCATATACAGAGGTAAGATAATTTTTGCTATTATTATGGATCTGCGACAAGTGGTCGCATGGAAGGGTTGTTCTCCCCTTTAATATTGAGAGAACCACCATTGTCACATGGTGAGTCTAGGGCTCTGAATCAAGAGCGAGCCTGACAATGTAATGAAGGATTTCGGTTCGGGATAAGAATCGTGAGAGGAAGATCCTCCTGGTAACCATAAACCGGGTAAGTGCTAGACAACTGGTATGGCAAATGTAATGTAAATGCGTGTTAAAGATCGTGATAAATTAACCAGTGCAAATGGTTGATACACTGATGCCAAAAGGTAATAGAAGATGGAAACAAATTGTCTATTAATGTTTCGTGACCAATAATCTTCTCGGTCGACAGCGCATGCCTAACCCAGTATACCTTTCCATGCTGAGCTTGAAAACCCTGTATTGTTCCTAGAGTAAAATCCAGGAAGGCAAGTCGTAAGATGAACTGACAACAATGCGGAAATGGGATGCTAGAAAAAGCGAATGCTCTTCTGTAATGGAAGTAGATACAGATTGAAACATCATCTGGCGCGAAAGTGAGCCCACGTCTAGCGGGTCTTTTATTGCGAGAGAATTTATGGAATCGATTTTAAATGAAGAAAAGCAAATGACGGGATTGGTAGAGCAACCTGGTGCATCTTCAACAGGCGCCGCATGGAATGCTATCAAATGGCAAACTGTACAAGCGCAAGTAAAACGACTGCAAATGCGTATCGCAAAGGCAACTCGAGAAGGACGCTGGAACAAAGTGAAAGCTTTGCAACGGCTTCTAACTAGCTCTTATTATGCTAAACTATTAGCAGTCAAAAGAGTTACTGAAAATCGTGGAGGTAAAACTCCGGGAATTGACAATATAATTTGGAGGACATCTAAGCAGAAGATGGAAGCTGCCCTCTCATTAAGAAAGAGAGGATATCGGACAAAACCATTAAAGCGTATCTATATACCTAAAAAGAATAAAAAGTTGAGACCACTCTCCATTCCAGCTTTTGGCTGTAGAGCAACACAGATATTGCATCTATTAGCTTTAGAACCAGTTGTTGAAATGATAGCGGATAAGAACTCTTATGGGTTTAGACCCAAAAGATCTACAGCTGATGCTATTGAACAATGCTTTAAAAGCCTTGCTAAAGGATCGTCAGCACAATTTGTTCTTGAAGGAGATATTGAGGCATGCTTCGATAGCATCTCACAACCATGGATGTTAGAAAACATAGTCATGGATAAAGTAATGCTAAAGAAATGGTTTGATGCAGGATACATAGACAAAGGTAAGTTCCACCAAATGGACCGGGGCACTATTCAGGGATCTCCAATTTCACCAGCTATGCTTAATGCAACTATGAGTGGTTTAGAACAAGCGATTAAAGCTATATCAAAACTAAAAGATAAAGTCAACGTAATTGTTTACGCAGACGACTTTATTATCACGGGAGCAACGGCAGAACTGTTGGAGAATAAGATCAAACCTGTGGTTAAAACATTCCTGAGCGAGCGAGGATTGAATCTCTCAGCAGAGAAAACAAAAATCACTCATATTCAGGATGGATTTGATTTTTTAGGTTTTAACGTACGAAAATACGGTAATAAACTTCTAATAAAACCTTCCAAAGCGAATATCAAGCGCTTTCTAGGTGATATCAGAGAAACTATTAAATCAAAATCAAGTGTTAAAACTGAAGAACTGATAAAAACCCTCAATCCTAAACTTAGAGGTTGGGGGAATTACTATTGTCACGTCGTATCCAAGGATATATATAGCTATGTAGATTCCAATATTTTCAATGCTTTATGGCAATGGGCTAAGCGCAGACATCCAAAGAAAGGTTCGCAATGGGTGAAGAAGAAATACTTTCGAAGTCATGGCATGCAAAATTGGATTTTCTTCGCAAAAGTTCAATCTGAAGAAAAGAAATTGTTAAATCTAGATCTCTTCCGTGTAGGAAATATTCCTATTAGAAGGCATGTGAAAATAAGGAGTTTAGCTACCCCATATGATCCAGCCTTTAAAGAATATTTTAAAGTAAGAGATAGGAAAGCGGCTTAAAGTAGAGGAACTGGGTCAGTAAATGGCTTTAAAAAGGCTTGAGCCGTGTGCGGGGAAACTTGCATGCACGGTTCTTAGACTTACTATTACCCATAAGTTTTATGCCATAACGAACTTTATATATCATTTTGAGAATACAGTTTAGATTGTATGCTTAATACATAATAATATTTATTTTAATTTTGAATATTTTGTTATTGCTTCATAATTTTATTATCGTTTTTCCAAATTTTACTAAACAGTATCTAATCTCAAAGCTCATAAAAATAAGAAAAAAATAAGACAATTAGCTAAGTAGCTAAAGAAGAAAGAGCAAGACTCCATCCCTCAGCAATATCAAATAATCGCTTCCATCCACGCCATAATGTTATAGGACCAGGATCTCCATCATTTTTGCGACCTAAAAATCCTCCTAATTTTGCAATCCATAATACTGCTTCTTTTATTGTTGGAGGCTCAAGAGGGTAATTTTTTGTACCATGCATTTTGCTGTAAAGAATCTTCCATTCTTCTTCCTCAAGTATCTTGTTGCATGGTAGTTGTGGATCAGCTCTTGCTATCAATGTAATAAAAAATATCCTCCAAGCAATAATACTCATCACAGTCAAATAGCGTATTAACCTGTCTGCTGCTTGTAATCTACATTCTTCAACCTTAAGTCCAGATTTAAGGATTTTATGAAAAACTTCTATTCTCCACCTTAAACAATACCATTTAACTTTTTCTAGAGCTTCTTCAAAATTATTAATAGTTAAATCTGTTAGCAGTAGCCATTCTAGAGGCTCTGCACCTTCAGGAATATTTTTTTCTACTACATATACTAAATTTAATTTTAGATTAGGGAGTTTTTTTACTTTGCGGTTAATGTTATTTCTTGATGGATTCATGGTAAAGTTTCCAAAGCGTATTTCTAAAACAGCCTCTCTAGCTGGCTTAGTATCCTTTGCAGGAACGCTAATTTTAATCTCTCCTTGGCAAGAAAAACTTTTTGCTACCTCCCATAATCTTTGGCCTGTTTTTTTAGAGCAAATCGATTTTTTGTTAACTATTCTATCTTGACTGGCTCTAATTAATACTGAATGCTTTTCTCTACAAGCAAGCTCAAATAATTCATAGATATCTCCTTCTCTATCACAAACTGTAACAATTTTAGTAGTTTCTAATCTAGAGTTATTAGATCGTGTTAATGATTCTAACCATCTGATACTTTCTTTCTCCTCAATAGGAAGAGCAATATTATGGCTTCTTTTCTTTAGCTCTTTTATTTCTTCAGAAAGCTCTGGTCTTGAATTAATTTTTTGATCTAATAAGCCGAGAGGTAGCCCATCTGTAGTGATTGCAAATGCTGTATGCATTATTAATCCATGAGTTTGAAAATTTGTAGTTTTAGATCTTATTCTGCTTGATATAATACCTAGTCCTGTGGTCTTTTTATGATTCTTATAAGAAATATAACATGTATCTTGAATAGCAAGAATAGTTTGATATTGGCTAGCTCTTGCAACTGTTTTTGCTACATGAGCATCTAATATCTTAGATTCATCTATACTGTCATTTTGAAAAAATCTATAAGCTGCTTTAGTTTGAGACCAACTCTCACATGCTTTGTTGATTGAGCTTTCTGGAGATTTTGCAAAACTATCTGCTAATTTAAGCAATCTAGTGGATAAGCGTTTATCGCAGAAGTCAATCTCTCCAAATTCATTGATAGCCCAATTACTTGTAGATCTCGGTTGTTCTTTTTCTTTAAGCATAGTGTTTTATTATCAATTAATATTGCTTTCTATTAATATTATTGATTTTATATACATTATTAATAAATTTACAACATCTTTCTGTAATTCCGCATACTTATGGGTAATAGTAAGGTTCTTAGAGGAGCGAACTGTAGCAATGCAGTTTGCTTACTCGGCGATGAATTATATTTTAAAGTAGATGCTAAATTAGCTGAAAAATATCAAAATGCTGGATCTTTTCCATTTACTTATAAAAGAGATGATAAGACTATAGCTTTAAGTTATTGGTATGTGCCTTCTGAAGTCATTGAAGATATAGATTTACTGAAAGAATGGTTTAATAAAAGTTTGGGAGTAGCCATAAGTCAAAATATCGACAAGCAAGAAGATAAAAAGATAAAATAATAAGCTGCCCCTCATTAAATGAGCTATTATCCAATTTTATATAGAATGTGTTTTATTTTAAATAAAGAATTCAATAATTATTTACTAGCTTATTACTTATGTAGTAGAGGTAATTAATTTTTTTAAGTTTTAGGATTATATTGGTAAATGTTCAAGATCATAGTGTCACCAAATAAGACTCTGCATTTGGAAGACGAGCAATCAGATGATAACATAAATTTATTTAATGTGTTTTCTAAGGGAGTTGGACATGGACTATTATTTTTAAATACTGCTCACTATTTCAATAAGCATTTAAGTGAAGAAGAAAGTTTTATCTATTGGCGAGAATTTTCTAAAATTTACTTATCACTTTTTGTTATTATTCAAAATCTAGATACCGTAGATATTTCAAAAATTAAAGTTGAATTACCAACTGATGAGTTAAATAGATTCATTAAAACAGCTCCACTTATGAAAGGTGTCGAATATATTGATGAAGAATGTCTTATAAGTATTTGGCAACAAATAGAAGAAGCATTAAAAATAGAGATTCATGAATTTGATGGATTGATCAGTGAATTTTTTGCAGATCGATATCCAGGTTGGAATTTACTCGGTAAGATATGCTTCCATTTGGCAGAAAATAAAAATTCTTCTGCTACACCTTTTGCTTTTCTTGCAACTTATGCTCATCAAATAGACAACGAAGGTAGAAATAAGCATCTACCATTAGGTAAAGCTCTAAAAGAATATTCAGAAGCTAATCAAAATAATATACTGTTACGCTTATTAGAGCCTATCTATAATGCTTCGCTAACAAGTGAGTTTATAAAAAAACTTCTTGATTCTGGAGATATTTACCACCCACTGGCTTGGACAGCAGAAGAAGCTTATTCATTCTTAAAAGATACAGCATTATTTGAAAAAGCTGGAATTGCTATAAAAATACCTAATTGGTGGAAGGCTAAACATACTAATAAACCCACTATAAAAATACATATAGGTGAAGAAACGCCTAGCAAATTAGGCTTTGATGGATTACTTGATTTTAAAGCTTACTTGAGTCTCGATGACGAACCATTAACTGAAGAAGAAATGCGTGATTTAATGTCGCGTAGTGAGAATTTAGTTTTTTTCAAAGGACAGTGGGTAGAGGTAGACAAAGAAAAACTAGAAAATTTACTAGCTGAATGGAAAAACGTTAGTAAACAAGCGCAAGAAGGTGGCATTACATTTGCAGATAGTATGAGACTAATGTCTGGAATTAGTCATGGATCAGCTCAAGAGGAGGTATGCGTACAAGAGCGAGTTATTAGTGGAAAATGGCTTAAAAAAATACTTGAAGAGATGCGATCACCTCAAGCAAATAATGATATTGAAAAAATATTGGATAGTCAGCTACAAACCAAGTTAAGGCCTTATCAGCTTCAAGGAGTTTCCTGGTTAAATTTATTGAATCAGCTTAAGCTTGGGGCAATTTTAGCCGATGATATGGGACTTGGCAAAACACTACAAGTGATTTCATTACTATTACTTAAAAAACAGCA
>CANDYO010000010.1 GCA_947424995.1 Rickettsiales bacterium
CTGATTGCTGTAGCAAGAAAGTTAATTGTAATCATTAACTTCTTAGTTGAGAAAAAAACAAAATGGAATGACAATTATGAAAAGAATACGATAACTGCATAAAATATTTGACTTTAAACACGGTAGATCCCCGGTAACCCAGGAAAAGCTTGGTCCCGAGGATGACGCATTAACTTTGTAAATATTCAGTTATTACTGAAAATTGGTCTTAAAATTATGAGTGAAATAATAGTTTTAATAATTAGTGATAATATTTGGCTTGAAAGTTTACTGAAGCAATATTTTGTTGATCTAAATATTATTACTAAAGATACTAATGATGTTAAAGCTGATATAGTTATTGATGATAGTGTTAATCAACATTGTTTAAATATTGCATCTGGTAATAGATCTTGGGCAATAACTAAACCTGTATCTATTCTTTTACTTATAAATGTTATTATTCAAGCTAAACAGCTATTATCAGAAAATGTTATTATAATAGGTCCAATTAGTTTTTTTTCCAACCAAAAATCATGCAAATTTGAACAAGAGGAAATACTCTTGACTCAAAAAGAGACGGAAATTTTACTCTATTTATTAGAGCATAGAAATGGAGTGGATAAACTGACCTTGTTAAATGTTGTTTGGGGTTACTCCAATGAAATTTCTACTCGTACTCTTGAAAGCCATATTTATAAATTGCGCAGTAAATTTATCGATAAATATGAACTTATTTTATCTAATGAGTCAGGGTACTTTTTGAATTTCCCCTAACTTCATGATGTTGTATTTTAGGATCTTCAGATAAAAAATTAACCTCTAGATGAGAAGCTTTAAGCGTTCCTGTAAGCTTATCTATCTGACGATCAATTTTATCTTTTTGATATTCTTCTCTTGAGATAAATTTTGCATGAAGAATGCTGTCACGTAATGCTTTAACTTGTTGAACTAGTTTAGTTAAAACACTAGGATTCTCATGAGTAATATAATTATTTATACCTTGATTCAGAAGAGCTGCATTTTTAGGTTCTAACTGTTCACCAATAATATTTTCTAAGATATTTTTTTGAATTTTGGTTGTTAAATCAGCTATAGATATTTTTGGATCAGTTGTTTTTTCTTTTTTTATTTGAGCGTTAACGAAAGTAGCAATTAGTTTATCCTGCGCTTCAAGAGGAGCTACTGCAAAAATTTCTTTAATTTTTTTCTGGTTATTTTGATCAATAGCTTTTTCTAGAATATTATTCAGTTCTCTGTTTTTTAAGCATTGAGGTAAATCGATTTCTCCATCTGGAGAAAGTGATGTAGTAGTAATAATTTTTTCTACAGGAGCATTTTTCTTAAAGCAAAGTTTATAAGATATTGCATATAGAGGTACTTTAATTTTCTCGTCATTTACATCTAATACTGGTAAACCATCTTCCATTTTATCAGCTTTTATTTCTTCTCTATATTCTATGGACTGTAGAGTTAATTTGCCTTTTTTATCGATGACGTGTAAAATATCTTCACGATTATCCGTGCTGGGGCTTGGGAATTTATCGGTATTGAGAAAAGCTGTGCCAGCTCCTATCATATAACGCTGATTATAGCTTTGTCTGATCACATCTAATTGCTCGGGAGTCATCTTAACTAATTCTTGTAGCTTAGCAATATAAGCTGCTCCATTAGTCGGTTTGCCCTCTGCTTCTAGCTCTTTTACTATTCTAGCGTTAATTTTTTCTTCTAGGATTTCCCCATGCTGACCAACTAATTTAAATGGGATACGATTACAATCTTTATCAAATTGTCCATTTAATCGATCAAGTAAACCAACTCGCTTAGTTCCTCTAGTATAGCCATGCATAACTTCGGTTAAGCTATGATTATTTTTAATTGACTGATATATAAATGCCAAATGGCTAGCTATAGAGTTGCTACTACTGCCAAAATCTAATTCAGGATTTAATATCTCCGAAGTGGATTTAAGTTGCATAGGAAATGAATTATCTGGGTTGAATTTTCCTAGTTGAGCTTCAAGATGATCGACTAATTTTTGTACTCTTGCATCTTCAATGATTAGATTTGGATCTTGCTTATATAATTGCCCTAGCTCTATTAATACTGGGTTATCACTTTCAGCAAGCAATAATCTTAATAAGCTCTTCATTTCACCAAGTTCACTTAATACTTGTGGATCTGACATAGCACCTGTGAGGTCTATTGCTTGAACTTGTGGATGATAGATAGTTTCATAATTAGTCATGGTTTTATCCTATAATAGAGACTATTACATGGGATAAATTTATGCTAAAAACGTTGAGGTAGTCATCCTTGCCGCCAACTTTAGTTGATGGCGAGGATCCAGTTGAAATCTTTTAAATTTCTCTTAAGAGTCACACGGTATAAGAGATTCTATCTGGACCCTCAGCTTTTGGCCAAGGGTGACGACCTTACGTGTTTTAAGTATGATTTTAGCTCATGCAATGGTCATATATGATTACAGGCTAGCATTAACTAGTTAATTTTCTCTTAAGGAGCCAGGATTTTATCATATAGTATAAAGAAGGAAGCACAAAAAGAGTGAAGATGGTACCGATACCAAGACCTGCAACTAAAACTATGCCGATAGCGTGGCGCGCTTCAGAGCCAGCGCTGCTTGAGATAATCAATGGAATACTGCCAGCAATCATCGCTCCAGTAGTCATCAATATTGGCCGTAAGCGTAGGGCAGCAGATTGCTCAATTGATTCAAGTAAATTATGGCCTTGATTATGGAGTTGATTGGCAAATTCAACGATTAAAATACCATGCTTAGTGATTAAGCCGATTAGAGTAATTAGACCAACCTGAGAGTAAATATTTAAGCTTCCACCGGTTAAATACATTACTAGCAATGCACCTGAACAAGCAAGTGGCACGGTAAATAATATTATCAATGGATCGATAAAATTATCAAATTGCACAGCTAAAATTGCATAGATAAATAGTAATGCCAAAAAGAATAATAGCGGCATGGTTGCAGCAGAATCACTATAAGTTTTAGCTAACCCAGTCCAATTTTTCTTGTAGGAGAAAGGAAGGTTTTCATCAGCTAATTTATATAATTTGTTCATCGAGTCTTCTAATTTATCATTCATATTTAAACTAGCTTTAAAATTAGCTGAACGCATCTGATTATAGTGATATAAGCTTTTTGGTTCAGCTTTATTAGTTAGTTTAGCAAAGCTACCAATAGAGATTTTTTTGCCATCAGAATTAGTAATGTATAGTTCATTTAGATCCCAAGGAATATTATCTCCTTCAATAGTAATTGAGTATAAAATACCATCTTTTTTAAATTGAGTTGAACTATTACCGCTAAAAAATATTTCTATCATTTTAGCCACTTGATTGGTGGTTAAATTAAGCTTAGCTAAAATATTTTTATCAATATCTATATTGTAACCTAAGTTATCTAAACGTAAATCATGATGCACGGAGCTAAATAATTTTTTCTCTTCTCCGCTATCTCGTGCTTTATTTAATTCTTCAAGAAGTTTTGGATAAGAATCAGTTGTTGATATCACCAATTGTAATTCTGAATTTTCAGAAGGATCATCGAGTCCTGGAAGTGCTGTACTCCAGTTCCAAGGCCAAGCATCTAAAGATGGGAATGAAGTCATGCTTGGGCGGATACTATTAACGATTTCTTCAGCAGATCTGTCTCTTTCTTCAATTGGTTTTAAAGGTAAAACAACGCTACCACCATGTTCAAAAACGACAGCAAAGCTACCTTGAGCTTCAGGGATGTCCTTGATAATTGCTTCAACTTTATTGACGCTTTCTTCAGTGTGATCAATACTCTTGCCAGGTGTGGCTGGAATAAATACCCCAATTAAACCACGATCTTCAGCCGGTGCAGTTTCATGAGGTAATGTGTTAAACATTATAAATACGCTAAGCAAGGATACACTTAAGAAGCTTAAGATAACTTTGGGGTATCCCATCACCATTTTTAAACTTGAGCTATAAGTTTTGGCCAGTTTAGCTAAAAATACGTCAACTTGAGGAAATAAATGATCCTGTTTTGCCTTTAGCAAGTTAGCGCACATTAAAGGTGATAAGGTGAGAGCGGTAACTCCGGAAATAAGTACACTGCCAGCTAAAGCTGCTGCAAATTCAATAAATAATTGACCAGTCATTCCGCTAATAAAAGCAATTGGAGCGTAAACGCTGGTTAAAGTGAGAGTCATTGCCACTATGGCAAAACCAATTTCCTTAGCGCCATTAATAGCTGCATTATAAGGAGTCTCACCTTTTTCTAAGTGACGAGTGATATTTTCAAGCACTACGATGGCATCATCCACCACTAAGCCTACGGCTAATACCATGGCCAGCAAAGTGATGATATTAATAGAGAAGCCGCAGATTTTTAAGAATAATAAAGCGCCAACTAGCGCAATAGGAATAGTTACTATAGGAATTATAGTGGCGCGAATATTGCGTAAGAATAAAAATACGATAATTAAAACAAAAATCACCGCTTCTATAATAGAAGATTTAATATTGCTGATAGAGGCGCGAATAAATTCAGCTTGATCTAAACTAACTTGCATTTTAATGCTTTCTGGTAGAGTTTTCTTTAAATCATTGACTTGATTATGAACTAATCTGGATACATCTAAAGGATTGGCATCGCTTGCTCTGCTAATGCCCATGCATAATCCAGGTTTGCCATTCATTTTTAATCTAAGTTTTTGATCATCTGAGCCTAATTCAATTTTAGCAATCGATTTCAGGAAAACTGGGTTATCCTTATTTTGCACCAAGATATTTTCCATATCCTCGGTAGTTTCTAGTTCTGTATTGAGAGTAACCGCAGATTCTTTACGAAATTTGCCTACAGGCAGCGAACCACTGCTTTTAGAAATAGCATCAAATACCTCGTCAGCATTAATACCAAAATTATACATTTTTTGGTGATCTAAAGTTACTTTATAAGTATAAGGTCTACCCCATACCTGAACTGAAGAAATCCCCTGAATGCTGCGGAAAGCGTTTTTTAAAGATAAATTGGCATAATGAGTTAATTCGCTAAAATGCATGCTATCAGATTCTAAGCAAACTGCTATAAAAGGTGGGCCAGAATCTTTGGCTTCTTTTCTAACAATTGGATCTTTGATACCTTTAGGAAGGTTGTCTTTAGCTAGGCTTATAGCATCTCTTACTGCTGTGGAAGCTTTATCCATAGAAGTGCCAAGGTGAAAATTAAGCGCAATCATGCTAGTATTTGGTCTTGATTCAGAAGAGATGTTATCTATTCCTTCGACTCCAGCTAATTCATCCTCTAAAACGTTGGTGATTGCAGATTCAACTAATTCAGCGCTGGCATTAGGATAAGATGTTTCAACCATTAATTTAGGTAAAATCACATCAGGGTATTCACGGATAATTAAGCTATAGAATGACAAGATGCCAATTAGGACTATTGCCATATTTAGGATGATAGCTGAAACTGGATGCTTAATAAAATAACTGGTAATTTTCACAATTTTAATTACTCTGGTTGATGAATTTTTACATTAACACTAGGGTATAGTCTTCCAACGCCATGAACAACAACTGCTTCGCCTGCTTCTAAGCCTGAGATTATTTCAACGAGTTCTTTTTCGCGAAGACCAAGTTTAACTTGTTTTAGTGAAGCTTGATTATCTTCTATAACATAAACACTTGGGCTTCCTTGCTTCAAAAATATTGCTTCAAAAGGAATAACTATCACTTGTTGTTTATCAACTAAATTTAGATCTACATCTACATTCGAACCAATCAAGCAATTATCACAATTGATCTCTACGGAAGCTGGACTCATATGTTTGTCTTCATCAAGCATTTTTTGAATATGAGTTAACTGATATTCTTTGCCCATAATCGATAGTTTTTGACCATTATTAACATATTGAACAACCGAAGAGGGGATGTCAAATTCAACTACCACTGAAGCTGGATCATAAAAACTTGCTATTGGGTCATCAATCTTTAATTGTTGACCTTCGCTAACTTTATAGCCACCAAGGATACCATTAAATGGAGCATGAATTTGTAATTTTTCAAAATCGTTTTTAGCAGTTGCTAAATCTTTTTGCGCTGAAATCCAAGAATTTTTAACTTTCTCAAATTCACTTTTACTATAAGTGCCAGATTTTAGTAAGTGTTTAGCGCGCTCAAGCTGTTCTTTAGCGATCATTTCAGCGCTTACAGAAAGATTATAATTTTTTTCAATTTCATTATTTTCAATTTTAGCTATTAGATCATTTTTATTCAATTTTGCTCCAGCTTGAGCAACGATATTAAAAATTCCTGTATCTTGAGCTGTTAATAGACTTGAATGTTTAGCTTTGATGGTGCCGATTAAACGAGTAGTTTGGCTAATATCTTTTAGCGCGACTATTTCTACTTCTACGACCTTTATATCTTGTGGAGGAGCCATGCTAGCTTTAAAAAAATAATAATAGATAAGAAAAGCTACGAGCAATAAACTTGCTAGAGCAATTATTTTCTTATTTTTCTTGGTTGTTTTGATTATTCTAAGCATAACATTAACTAAAGCTAAAAATTGAAGGTTTTTCCACTTTAGCACTAAGAGATTTTTTTACAATAAATTTTTTATAAGATCTAATAAAGCTCTTGCGACTTAAAAATAAATGGTATATAAAGTACTTCCCTAAGAGGGCGATTAGCTCAGTTGGTAGAGCATCTCGTTTACACCGAGAGGGTCGGCAGTTCGAGCCTGTCATCGCCCACCACCCTACTGCCTTAGGCTTCGGGTAGCAGGCCACGAGCAAAACTTCGGCTAAAGTTTTATAAAATGGTCCTGCTAGCCGAAGCCTATGGTGTAGAAATGTCCACCGAAGTTCAATTACGACGTAGCTTTGGTGAAGTCAAAAGAGCGCAGGTCGGACCGGCGACCAAGTGCCCACTTATATTCCAGAGATTTAAATAGACTCCTCCTTCGAAAGTTTCAATATTTTTTTGATTACCCCTTGTATTAATAAAAAACATACCCCATATATAAAATTGAATAAAACTTCATAAAAAGTTTTTACTTAATACTGGTTATTTTAGAGAGGAATAATATGTCTAATTATATTTTAGGTATCGATTTAGGTACAACTAATTCTTGCGTTGCAATTATGGAAGGCAAAGAACCAAAGGTGATTGAAAATGCTGAAGGAAGTAGAACTACCCCTTCAATAGTAGCTGTTACTGAGTCTGGAGAAAGATTAGTAGGTGCTCCAGCTAAAAGACAAGCTGTTACTAATCCTACCAATACATTATTTGCGATTAAGCGTCTTATCGGTCGTAGATTTGATGATCCGACAACTAAAAAGGATATGGACTTAGTGCCATATAAAATTATCAAAGCTGATAATGGTGATGCTTGGGTTAATGTTAAAAATGAAAAATATTCACCGAGTCAAGTAAGTGCCTTTATTTTGCAAAAAATGAAAGAAACAGCAGAGAGTTTCTTAGGCGAAAAAGTAACTCAGGCAGTTATTACAGTGCCAGCTTACTTTAATGATGCTCAACGCCAAGCAACTAAAGATGCTGGGCGTATTGCTGGTTTAGAAGTGCTGCGTATCATCAATGAGCCGACAGCTGCTGCTTTAGCTTATGGTTTAGATAAATCAGAAAACCAAATAATTGCGGTTTATGATCTTGGTGGTGGAACTTTTGACGTATCGATTTTAGAAATTGGCGATGGAGTATTTGAAGTAAAATCCACCAATGGCGATACTTTCTTAGGTGGTGAAGATTTTGATATGAGAATTCTTGACTTCTTAGTTGATGAATTTAAGAGAGATTCAGGGATCAATTTAAAGAACGATCCATTGGCTCTACAAAGATTAAAAGAAGCTGCTGAAAAAGCTAAAATTGAATTATCAAGCACTCTGGAAACTGATATTAATTTACCTTATATCACTGCAGATGCTAGTGGACCAAAGCATTTATTGGTAAAAATGTCTCGTTCTAAATTAGAAAGTCTAGTTGACGATTTAATTGAAAAAACCGTTGAGCCATGCCGCAAAGCTTTGAAAGATGCTGGTCTTTCAGTAAAAGATATTAAAGAAGTTGTACTAGTTGGCGGGATGACTAGAATGCCTAAGGTAATCCAAAAGGTAAAAGATTTCTTTGAACGTGAGCCTCATAAAGGCGTTAATCCTGATGAAGTTGTTGCTTTAGGTGCGGCAATTCAAGGTGGAGTTCTAAGAGGCGATGTGAAAGACGTTCTACTATTAGACGTGACTCCATTATCTCTAGGTATCGAAACTATGGGTGGTATAATGACTAAGCTGATTGAGCGAAATACCACTATTCCAACTAAGAAAAGTCAGGTATTCTCTACTGCAGAAGATAATCAAACTGCGGTAACTATTCGAGTTTTCCAAGGTGAACGTGAAATTGCTGCTCACAATAAGTCATTAGGTCAATTTAACTTAGAAGGTATTCCACCATCACCAAGAGGAATGCCGCAAATTGAAGTATCTTTTGATATTGATGCTAATGGTATAGTAAGTGTAGGCGCTAAAGATAAAGCTAGTGGTAAAGAGCAAAAAATTACTATTCAAGCTTCAGGTGGTCTATCTGATGCTGATATTTCTGCAATGGTTAAAGATGCAGAAGCTAATGCTGAAGAAGATAAAAAACGCAAGGAATCTGTTGAAGCAAAAAATCATGCTGATAGTATGATTTACACTACTGAAAAAAGCTTGAAAGAATATGGTGATAAATTACCGGAAGCTGATAAAAGCAAAATTGAAATGGATATTGCTGATTTAAAGCAAGCAATTACCAGTGAGAACGTTGAAGATATTAAAGCAAAAACGGAAGCTTTGATGCAATCTTCAATGAAAATTGGTGAATTGATGTATAAAGATCAACAACAGCCAGACGCCGATCATGCTCATGCAGCAGAAGGAAATGGAGCAAGCTCCAATCCTGAAGATGCTAAGGTGGTTGATGCTGAATTTGAAGATGTTAAAGAAGACGATAAAAAGCAATAAGTTGAATTATGTTAGTTATATAATTCTATAAAAGTATATTGAGTCAGAAGATACGCGTCATCCCTGACGAAAGCGCTTGAAAAGCGCTGGAGATCGGGGATCTCAGGAGTTTACATCTGCATGAGATCCTCGGTCTTAGCTCATGCTTTTAGCATAGCTTGCCAGGGATGACGCTAAATTTCCAACGTAAGTTAGTGCAGCTTGCCAGGAATGACGCTGTAGTATATAATCCCGAGAAATCTTCTCGGGATTTTTTTAGTAAAAATTAGGTCATAGTTGTGATATGAAAAAAGATTATTATCAAGTTTTAGGTGTGGATAAGAAAGCAACTGCGGATGAACTTAAAAAAGTATACCGCAAATTGGCTATGCAGCATCATCCTGATCGCAATCCAGATAATAAAGATGCAGAAGCAAAATTTAGAGAAGTTGCTGAAGCTTATGAAGTATTAAGCGATCCACAAAAACGTGCAGCTTATGATAGCTATGGTCATTCAGCTTTTGATGGTGGTGCAAGCAATAGAGCTGCTGGTGGCGGTGGATTTAATCCTGGTAGTGGTAGAGGTGGATTTAATCCTGGTGGCTCAGGCTTTTCTGATATGTTCGGTGATATATTTGAAGATTTGATGGGAGGAGGTGCTAGACGCGGACCTAGTTTTAATAGTCGTGGAGCAGATCTTCGCTATAATATAGATGTATCGCTTGAAGAAGTATTCAAAGGTAAGCAAACTAAAATTAAATTTACTTGCGCTGCTGCATGTAAAACTTGTAATGCTACAGGTAGCGCTGATAAAAGCGAACCAGAACGTTGCAGTACTTGCGGTGGACGTGGAACCGTTAGGGTTCAGCAAGGATTTTTTGCTATTGAACGTACATGCCATTCTTGTGGAGGTGCTGGTCAAAAAATAAAGAGTCCTTGCACTCCTTGTAAAGGTGAAGGTAGAGTACAAAAAGAAAAAAGCCTATCAGTAACTATTCCAGCTGGAGTTGAAGACGGTAATCGCATTCGTTTAAGTAGCGAAGGCGAAGCAGGTGTACGTGGTGGTCAAGCTGGTGATTTATATATATTTGTTACAGTTAAGCAGCATCCACTTTATGAGCGACATGGTGTAGATCTTCATTGCAGAATTCCAATTAAAATGAGCATAGCAATTTTAGGTGGTAGTATCGAAGTGCCTTGTATTGATGGGGGAAGTGTTAAATTTACCATTCCTTCTGGTACTCAGAACGCAGCTAAATTCAGATTAAAAGGAAAAGGGATGATTCGAATAAACTCTAAACATTGTGGTGATTTATATATTCACGCAATGGTTGAAACCCCAGTAAATCTTACTGATAAGCAAAAAGAATTGATTGCAGAATTTTCCGGCATGGAAACTAAAGGATCTAGTCCTGAATCTGAAGGATTTTTTGACAAGATTAAAAATTTATTCGGCTAAGGAGTGTTTATGCGCTTGAGTGTTATAGTGACAATATTAACTATATTGTCACTAATAGTGATGTTTGTGCTTACATTCAAGATGATAACTGCTTTCTTTGCCTCATCATATGATATTTATAACAGCGATATTAAACAACATCCACTTTATGAGCGGCATGGTTTGGAGCTTCACTGTAGAATACCAATTAAGATGGGTATTGCTATTTTGGGAGGTAGTATTGAAGTTCCGCGTATCGACGGAGGGAGTATTAAGTTTACTATTCCTGCAGGTACCCAAAGTGGAAATAAGTTTAGGTTAAAGGGCAAAGGTATGGTTAAAATGAACTCTAAGAGCCATGGTGATTTATATGTTCACGCAATGGTTGAAACTCCAGTAAATCTTACTGATAAACAAAAAGAACTGATTACAGAATTCTCTGGAATGGAAGCTAAAGGTTCTAGCCCTAAATCTGAAGGATTTTTTGATAAGATTAAAAATTTATTCGGTTAAATATATTTATGCGCTTTGAGACCATATTAGTAATACTAACTATAGTATTACTAATTGTAATATTTTTTCTAACGTTCAAAGTAGTAGTAAGTTTTATTGCTGCTGATATTCATAGTAGTAGATTCTTTTTTAGAATGAGATAGGTAATTTATGCGCTTGAAAGTAAGTCTAATAGTTATACCATTGTTGGTAATAATATATATATTTTTAAATCAAATGAAATCTGCAGAAACTTTAATCCCACGCCAGGTTTTATTTGGCAATCCAGATAAAGTATCAGTATCTTTAAGCCCAAATGCTGAGTATATAAGTTATGTAGCGCCAAGTAATGGAGTGCTAAATATTTGGGTGGCCCTTAAAAGTGATATTGCAGCTGCAAAACCGATTACCGATGATAATACTAGAGGTATTAGAACTTATGTTTGGGCCTACGATAATGATCACATACTATATATGCTAGATAGTAACGGTGATGAAAATTTTCGTGTTTATTCAAAAAATATAAAAAACAATGTCACTAAATTATTAACTCCAGAAAAAGGAGTTAGAGCATACGTCTCTCAAGCTAGTTATAAATTCCCTAATGAAATATTGATTAGTACCAATGAGCGAGATAATAAATATTTCGATGTTTATAGGTATAACTTAGTAACTGGTAGCAAAGAGTTAGTTTTTCAAAACACCCAATATGATCAAGTTATTATTGATGATGATCTACAGATTCGCTTTGCAACTCTTATAAATGATAATGGTGATACTGAATATTTTAAATTTGAAAATGATAAAATGCAGCCATATATGGAAGTATCTTTAGAAGATTCTAGTAATACTGGAATTTACGGTTTTGATAAAACTGGTATGATTCTTTATCTTGCTGATAGCCGTGGACGAGATACTGCTGCGCTTAAATCAATAGATTTAAAAACTGGACAAAGCAGTATAATCGCTGAAGATAGTAAGTCTGACATAAGTATCTTTACTTCTCATCCTACTGAAAATACTATTCAAGTAATCTCTACTAATTATGAAAAAGAAAAATATACTATTTTAGATAAGACAATTGAAGCTGATATGGCTTATTTAGCAACTCTAGGTGATGGTGAAATTATCATCAATAGCCGTAGTTTAGACGATAAATATTGGATAGTTGTAATTGCTGCTGCTGATGCGCCGTATAAATATTACCAATATGACCGGGTAAACAAAAAAGCTAAGTTTCTATTCACTAACAATCAAGCATTAGAACGATATAAGTTAGCTAAAATGCATCCAGTAATTATTAAATCTAGAGATGGATTGGATTTGGTTAGTTATATTACTTTTCCTGCCAATGTTAAATTAAATGATCAATTGCAGCCACAGCAGCCACTGCCTACAGTTTTGTATGTACATGGAGGGCCATGGACTAGAGACTATTGGGGCTATAATGCTGCTCATCAATGGTTAGCTAACCGTGGTTATGTGGTTTTAAGTGTTAATTATCGTGCCTCTACTGGATTCGGAAAAAATTTTGCTAATGCTGGGAATAGAGAGTGGGGCAAAAAAATGCAGGATGATTTAACCGATTCAGTAGAATGGTTAATAGCCAATAAAATCTCTATAGCTGATAAAGTTGCAATTATGGGTGGCAGTTATGGTGGTTATGCAGTTTTAGAAGGACTTACTACTACCCCAGATTTATTTGCTTGTGGAGTGGATATAGTTGGGCCATCTAACTTAGTTACTTTGCTTGAAAATATTCCACCATATTGGACCCCATTTATAAATGCAGCAAAAAAACAGATTGGACCTTGGAACACTGAAGAAGAGAAGCAAGCATTGCTGCAGATTTCTCCATTAACCTTTGCGGATAGAATCAAGAAGCCATTGCTGATTGCCCAAGGTGCGCATGACCCTAGAGTGAAACAGCAAGAGTCTGATCAGATTGTAGCAGTTATGAGAGAAAAAAATATACCAGTGCTTTATGCTTTGTATGAAGACGAAGGGCATGGATTCGTTAGACCGCAAAATAAAATATCATTCTATGCTTTAACCGAGCAGTTCCTTGCTAAAATTCTTGGTGGAAAAACTGAATCAATAGGTAAGGATCTAGATGGAGCTAAGCTTATATTAGATGGTGTGGCTCCTAAAGACAGTATGGAAGCAGAAAAAGCAGTGGACTTAGCAGTTGGACAGTAGGGTTCTTAGGTGTTAGATGAGTTGTCATTCAGAGCATAGCGCAAGGCCATAGGCCTAAGCAAGCGTGGAATCCAGTTATATTTATAGCCGAAGGCTATTCAATATTGTATTATAATGTATTCGGCCTAAGTGGCCTCATAATTCATTGTGCTGGATTCCACATTTTGCTTCGCTGCGCTCAGCTGCACTCTGAATGACGACCTCACATGAAATACAAACAAACAGGTAATATATGATCTTAAAAAGCATTGGCTTAATGAGTGGGACTTCGATGGATGGTATTGATGCTGTTCTTATGGAGACTGATGGCAAATATATTATCAGTTCTAAAGCAGCTCTATCTTTAGCTTATGAGCCTAAATTTCAATTAGAGCTTAGACAGGCTGAAGTGGCATCACGAAAAGCAAAAAATAATGCAGCTTCTTTAGACATAATTATAAAATCAACCGAACTTCATGCAAAATTAGTAAAGGATTTACTAAAAAAAGCTAATTTATCTCCTAAAGACATCGATGTGATAGGTTATCATGGTCAGGCTTTATATCATAATCCAAGTGAAGTTATTACCATTCAAATAGGTGATGGACAATTGCTTGCTAACTTGACTGGAATTAAAGTAGTAAATAATTTCCGCATTGATGATGTTAGAAATGGTGGACAAGGTGCGCCACTAGCGCCTCTTTATCATCAATCTTTAGCAATTAGAGATACTTATTTTCCAGTTGCGGTAGTTAATTGTGGAGGGATTGCCAATATCAGCATTATTAATGGAGCCGATGAATCTCAAGTTATTGGTTTTGATACTGGGCCTGGTAATGTTTTAATCGATCGTTATATCCGTAATAAGACCAACAATAAAGAATTTATGGATCTAGATGGCCAATATGGTCTTAAAGGTTTAGTTAATCAACAGGTATTAGAAAAACTGCTTGATTCATTAAAGCCATATTTAACCAAAGCGGCACCAAAATCTTTAGACCCAGGCGACTTGCAATTAATCCCTGAATTAGATGATTTAAGTATCAATGATGTATGCGCGACTTTGGAGGCTTTTACAGCTTTTTGTATAGTTAATTCTGTGGCTCAAAAAGATATGCCAAGCAAATGGATATTAGCTGGTGGTGGCTGGAATAATCCAGTGATTACTAAATTTTTAAAGCAATATCTTGATCAAAAGCTTGAGAATGTAGAAGTGAAAAGAGCTAATGAAATTGGTTGGGATAATGTCTATATGGAAGCTGAGATTTTTGCTTATCTTGCGGTGCGTAGTTTGTATAAATTGCCGATTAGTTTACCAAGCGTAACTGGTGCAAGAGTTGCAAGTAAGGGTGGCGAACTATATTTACCTAATGCTATTTAGTAGGATTACTGTCCACGATAATTAGTTTGCTTTTGAGGTCTTCTACACTCCAATGGCATAATGGTAGCTCCTTAGTTATTCGAACTAATGATATAACTTATTTGTGAAGAAATTATTAACTTAAGGCTACAAACGCATGTACACAAAAACTATTGTGTGATTACCGTCTTTCCTGTATGCTGAGCCGATAATAATCAAAATTTATTGGATGAATTAATGACTCAGTATGATACTGATATAGCAATTATTGGTGCCGGTCCTATCGGATTATTTGCTGTATTTCAAGCTGGAATGCTCAAGATGAAATGCCATGTGATTGATACTCTTGAAGCAGTCGGTGGGCAATGTATTAGCTTATATCCAGAAAAGCCAATTTATGATATTCCAGCATATCCTAAAATTTTAGCCAAAGATTTGGTTGATGTGTTGATGGAGCAGATAGCTCCTTTTAAACCAGAATTTCATTTAAATCAACGAGTTGATCATTTAAGCAAACAGGGCGATACTTTTATTTTAGAAACTAGTAATGGTAATATAATTAAAGCTAAAGCAGTGATTATTGCTGCTGGTGCTGGTGCTTTTGGTCCGAATAGACCTCCACTTGAACTTCTTGAAGAATTTGAAAATAAAAGCGTTTTCTATATGGTAAAGCGTAAAGAAGATTTTCGTAATAAAAAAGTGATGATTGCAGGCGGTGGAGATTCAGCAGTAGATTGGGCTATTTCTTTGGCTGAAATTGCTGATGTAACTATCGTTCATCGCAGAGATAAATTTCGCTGTGCTCCCAATAGCCATGATCAATTATTAGATTTAGCTAAGACAGGTATAGTAAAAATAGTAACGCCTTATCAATTAGATCAATTGGTTGGTAGTAATGGAATATTAGAAGAAGTTATCTTAAAAGATTTTGATGGCAATACTAAAGCCTTTGCGACTGATGTTTTGCTTTCTTTTTATGGTTTAGCTATGGATATTGGCCCAATTGAACATTGGGGATTAGATATCAATAAAAAACATTTAGCAATTAGCCCCACTACAATGGAAACTAATATTGCAGGAGTTTTTGCAGTTGGTGATATTTGTGCTTATCCTGGTAAATTGAAATTGATTCTAACCGGCTTTAGTGAATGTGCTATTGCTTGCCATGCTATCTATAACTTAGTTTTCCCAGGTGAATTGCTTCACTTTGAATATTCAACCACTAAAGGTGTTGGGGTTTAATGAATAAGGCAGCAATCATCGATGGAAAGTCAATTGCTGCGCAGTTACGCCAAGATATTGCGGCTAAAGTTGTGCAATTGCAAAATAAAAATCATGTTACGCCAGGTCTTGCAGTTATTTTGGTAGGCAGTCATCCTGCTAGTATATTATATGTGCGTAATAAAATAGCAGCTTGCAGGGAAGTAGGGATTAATCTATTTGAATTTAAATTACCAGAATCTACTTCTGAAAAAATGTTGATTAGTAAAATAGAGTTGCTTAATAAAGACCCTAAAGTGCATGGTATTTTAGTGCAACTGCCACTACCTGAACAAATAAATCCTATCAATGTTATCAATAGTGTTAATCCTAATAAAGATGTGGATGGATTTACTGCTACTAATCTTGGTAAATTAGTAACTCAGCAAGACTGTTTTATTCCCTGCACTCCTCAAGGTTGCTTGCTATTAATTAAAACGGTGATAAGTGATTTGCAAGGTTTGAATGCCCTGGTGGTTGGTCGTTCTAATATAGTTGGTAAACCGATGTTACACGTATTGTTACAAGAGAATTGTACGGTTACTATAGCTCATTCATATACCAAAAATTTAGCCGAATTATGTCAGCAAGCTGATATCTTGGTTGCGGCGGTGGGTAAAGAAAAAGTTATCCTAGGCAATTGGATAAAGCCTGGCGCAATTGTAATCGATGTTGGTACTAGTTATAACTCCTTAGGAAAAGTTACTGGTGATGTAGAGTTTGATCAAGCTATCTACCGCGCGAAGGCTATCTCACCTGTTCCAAAAGGAGTGGGTCCAATGACTATTGCCTGTCTGCTTAAAAATACTCTAAAGTCTGCTAGTAAACCATCTCATGGGTTTTAATTGATTGACATCAGTGTGTGACATAAGATTTATATCAATAAAATGCTATTTTTAGTCAGATCCTTACAATTTAATTTTCTATGAACGTAAAGGCCGTTATCCTCGCCGTTAGCTTTAGCTAGTGTCGAGGATCCAGTTGAAATCTTTTAAAACCATTGAAGACTTTAGATTTGCTAAGAGATTTAATCTGGACCTTCGTCCTTCGCTAATGCTCGGATAAAGGTGACGGCCGATTTTTGGTTTTAAGATAGAAGGCTATTTTTTAACGACCCTAAGCTGCTTGACATTTTGACAGAAACTTTCTATATTGATATACATGTATAGCAAATTATGAGATTTTTTATGTTAGCAATTAGATTAACTGAAGATATTGAACAAAGATTACAATTTTTATCAGAAAAAACAGGACGTACTAAAACTTATTATGCTAGAGAAGCGATAATGAGTTATTTGCAAGATATGGAAGATTATTATTTAGCAGAAGAAAGATTAGCTAATCCAGCTAAAAGATGGTCTTTAGAAGATTTATTAAATGAGAAGGATAAATGATACCAATTCCCACAATTAAGTATACTTATCCAATTTATCATCAATTCAGGTGCTCACTTACTAAAATTGTAAGCTGCGCTCCTTTACAATTCAAATCGAATAAGTCTATTTTAATTTTGGAAATGGTATGATGTGGCTTGTTGAGTTTGACGATAGAGCTGTTAAGGAACTTAGGAAGTTAAGTAAAGACGAACAATTGGCAATTCTTCAATATTTAAAAAAGCGTATAATGACTAATGAAGACCCGAGAAGATTCGGTAAAGCTTTAATAGGTAACAAAAAAGGTTTATGGCGTTACCGAGTTGGAGATTATAGATTAATTTGCTCGATAGAAGATAATATATTTACGGTACTTGTTGTTGCTATCGGTCATAGAAAGTCTATATATGATTAGTTTTTTTCTAATTTACTCAATCAAATTTCTTAAAAGTTTGACCAATCCTTGTTGATCGCTGCTTGAAATTTTAGCAAAAAAATCAGTGTCTATTTGTTCAACTATGGGAACAAGTTGATTGGTTAAAGATTTTCCACTAGTAGTTAAAGTGACCGTTTTAGCGCGAGTATCAGCTTCATTTTCAATACGATCAACTAGTCCTAGTTTACTTAGCTTTTTTAGAGCTTTAGAAACAGTCATTTTATCGAGCTTAGTCCAGTTAATGATTTGAACTTGAGTCATCTGAAAGTCATTTAGTTCAAACCAGAGCAAAGTTGCCATAATAACAAATTGACTATGTGAAATATCATAAGTTTCTAAAGCCCTTTTGATTAGACGTTGCCAGATCATAGTGGTTTGCCAGAGTAAGAAACCTGGGTTATCTTCGGCTCGTTCAAACTTAAAAGGTTTATTATTTTTTGATAGCATAGATAATAACTCCTCCCATGCGCTTGCTTTTTAACTGCTCTAAAATATATGAAAAAGTAGCATCTATCTGCTGAATATCATCATTCAAGAATTTTTGTTTTAAATCATTCTCTTGCTTGTGCAAAGTTTCCAAGAAATTATTGTACCAAATTATAAATTTTAAGGAAAGATCTTCTATCTCGATTAAATTCCAATCGGCTTTTTTTAAATCAATCAATAATGATTTTAGTTCTATAGGTTTCATTTGCTTACCAGCAAAATCTAATATTGGTAAAGTTTTATCTTGAGATATTGCCGAATAATCAAATATAGCTAGGATAGTTCCTGGTTTACTAATCTTAGCGATGGATAATAACAGTTCAGCTTTATCTTCAATTGCATAAGCTGAATTAAATAACATTACTAGATCAAATTTTTTGTCTGAAAAAAAAGATTCAACGTTTAGTGCATCTAGATGAGCGAAATTAATGCCAATATATTTTGTTTTTGCATAATTTATTGAATCTTGATTAATATCAAGACCATATAAATGTTTAAAGCCCTTATTTTTTAAATATTCTAAAGTGCCACCGAATCCACAGCCCATATCTAAAACATTACCGGATATAATATTAGGATTAATTGGTCTTATTCTATTAAGAACCATATTTATGGCTTCTGTATCTCCTGCGTGAGCATAATCTCCTCCTCTTAAATAAGATAAAAGGAGGCGCTTTGAATTCGGTTGATTAGCAAAGCTATTTAAAGGATTGAGCAACATAGATATCACTATTACTATAATAAGTTTCATTTTGTTTGCGCAAGTTTTACCAATGCTTCCATCTCTTCTGGAACTGTGTCAGCAACATTTTGCGCGACTAATTTAATCCATAGCCATCTAAGCGGTCCGGTTACTACTAGAGTATTGGTAAGTAATAAACCTTCGGGTGTCTCTTCTAGGCTATGAGTATCATACATTTTAGCGCCAAAAAAACTAGTGCAATCGGTAAAGCTGCCGCCTTCTTCAATTTCCATCAGCATAATCTTAACCTGACCTACACCTTTGGGCTTTAAGTAGAAATGATTACCTACCACAAAATCACCTTCCATTTTGCAATAATCCAAATCTCCATGCCAAGAAGGCCAATTATTGACATCAGTCCATAATTTCCAAATATCTTCTTTTTTTACGTCTGCATATATTTTACTGTAAGTTCTTGTCCACATAATTTCCCTCCGAATGTGTTTAGAGATAACTTGAGTATCACTATGGAGTAAACGTAACACAGCTTTAAGAGTATAGCTAAAATTTTTAACTTCTTGAAAAGTTTATAATACCAAAGATTTTATCTATACTCTCAGAGCCGTGCTACGCTTTAAGAGTCACCATATTTTTATAGTGAATACTAAGCATTATTTTTAATTAATTTTTAGTAGATATGTATATTGTATGCAAGTTTACTATCGTAGTCAAGAAAATTTTTTATAGCTTGTTTATATGACTTTAGTTAATAGATCATATTTGGGAATTTTAAATCCGTATGCAATATGCAATGGCGTTCAAAAACAGTTTTTAGAGAGTATTAAAAATTTTTATAAAATAACTATACAATAAGAAAAAAAATTTATAATGTGCCTTTAAAATTATGCTATATAATTACATCAGTTAAATTTATACAGTTTTAGCCGCTTATTATTAAGGAAAGGGGATTTATCTAATGTATGTTGAGTACAATTATCATCAATGGTTACGCATGTTGCAGCCAATACCAGATAGCAAGAGTTATTGTTTTGCGATTGCGTGTCCTCTTGTGGTGGTCGCTGCAACTACAGCTACAGTCGCGGCATCAGTAGAATATTGGATTAACCCTGTTCATAATACAGCACATGATTATTTTTTGGATGGAATTATAGGATTGTTTGACTTGGTGCTTATAGCTTATTCAATGAATGTTATTCATTATTCATATACTCATTTTCAGAAATATCCTATACATTGTGAGTTGCTTAAATCTTTTAGCAATAAAGTATATTGCGGTGCAGATAATAATGTTCCCACTATAGTTGGAGATACTCTATTTCCAGTCGGAGAAGATAATCCAGTATAAAATGGATTTATTTTAAATTGTAAGTTTTTATTCGTATGTTCCCCTAGATTATATATAATGCTAAGTCTTGTCGCTGAGTAAACATTGAGTGCGTTATCTCTAAAAACGCTGACAGAAAAATATTGACAATTTTGCTTTTTAGGTGAGAATTTTTGTCTATTGTTTCAATGCTTCCTAAGAGGTTAACTCTATGTCAAGATCTAGTAAAAAGTGATAATTATCAAGATAATGTTGATTTCTTTGTTGGTAATGCAATGACTTCATTAAATAACCTAAAGCATTCTGGTGAGTTAAAGAATAGTGCTGAGGTTTATGCTTCTATTTATGTTTCTGCTGATATAAGGTATCATATGGAGCTTGCTGCGCCTAAGTATACTACATCACAAAATGAAGACGGTGCTTATGTCGTAAGAAAATTCTTTGAGCTGACTTCTCATTATAAAGACATCCCTCCTGTGGAATATTATCAAGCTTATAAGCAAGCAGTAATAGATAATAATTTCGCATCAGTTGATTACTTTAAGAATTATGAGCAAACTAATCTAGAAGGGCTGCAAAACTTCTTAGCTAGAAACAATGCTACCTTTGTGCAAGAAGAAGGTGATTTTTGTCGTTTATTAGTTGGCAGTGAGTTTAAGGATGCAGAGTGTGTTGTAGGAGAATGCATAAGATATGATTCTGTGACTGCGAATGGACATCTAGAACTCTGTAATTAAGTTATTTTTTTAGAAAAATACGTTATTTCGGTTTGAATGTGATCTTTAAAACCTAAGCTTCTATAGAAGTCATGAGTGCCGTCTTTTTTTCTTCGGTTTAAGGTAATCAATTCAACTAAGTCACAATCATGACCTTTAGCGTATTTTTCTGCTGCGGCAATTAGTTTGGTACCTATTTTTTTGCCGCGTTCTTTTTTATCTACTACAATGCTTTTAATTCGTAATCTCCAGCCATCTTCAACAAAAGATTCATAACAGATCATGGTTAAAAAGCCTAAAATTAAGTTATCTTTTTCTGCAACTATAACATAGTAGCATTCTCTAGCTAAATAGTTTTCAATTTTCTGGCTGACTTGTTCAATTGAAAGAACGTAGCCTAACTGAACTAATAGCTCTTTGAGTTGGTGAGCATCTTTTATGA
>CANDYO010000011.1 GCA_947424995.1 Rickettsiales bacterium
GATAAGTTAACTTAGTGTCTTCATAAATTATAGCAACATTATCAGGTGTCCGTTCTACCTGATCACTAAACAATTCATGGATTGTTTTATTATCTGGATATTCCTTGTCAGTACTATTCCATTGATTAATAACTTGTTGCTTCTCTATAGATGTTAATATACAAAAATGCTCTAATGGTTGTTGAGGAAAGCTTATTATTTGATCAAATAATATTTGGATATGTTGTGAGAAGTTTTCAAAAACAACCTTTATTGTCTCATTAAGATCCTCTATATAATGGAGAGTGTACGTCTTGTTTTCCTGGTCAATGTTAAATAGTATAGTTGCATCTTGAAGATTACTGATTATTTTTTTAGTATTACCTTTACTAATGACTATAGAAAAATTTGAATCATTACTTACTATATCTGAATACCTTATTACCACATCTTTTAAGTAGCCCTTATTTTTCTCAATCTTTGCTATTTCATTCTGTATATACTCTATTATTTTCCAAGCATTTAAGTTAGTCGGTATTGAACATGTTAAAGGAACGCATGTTGCAAAAAGCACTTTATTTTGTTTAGATAAAGTGTGTAAAAAAGAATTAATAAATCCTATAGTAAAAGGATAAGGATTGCCCAAGTAATTTAAATAAACTAAAAAAGCTACAATAAGCACATCAGCAGTGTCAATATTTTTCCCATTTATAATATAGTTAGAATTAGTGAAAATATTACTTCCAGCAAGAAAAAACTTTGATTTTTGTTTTTTGTTTTGAATAAGTTGTGTAGAGTTAGAAAATTGGTTTATATATGGTAGCTGAATAGGAATCATACTCATAAGACTTCTTTTCCAAAAACTCTCTGATAAAGACATTTCTTTAGAAAAATTATGTAATTGCTTGAGAAACTTCTTTGATGGATTCCTTAGTCTGTATCCTATAAAAATGCCATTATCACTTACCATATCTTTAATGGAACATGGATATCCTGCTAAAGTTTTAAAATAAGAAAGATTAATATCTTGAGTTTTAGTAGAGATCTGAATGCTTTGATCTGTAATATTAACAATAGTACCAGGGATAGCTTGTGACTTAATACTGAGAACTTCTAAATTAACAGGAACATAGATATTTTGGCCAATTAATATTTTAAAACTAGCAAGCGCATTAGGATAATCACCAAAATTAAGAGCACGATGCAATCTATCTATTTCTTCAGCTAAATACTCAAAGCAGATGAACCCAAAAGAAGGTGGTTTTTGGTAGAAAGCAAAATAACTTCGTCTTTTTAAATCTTGAGACTCTGTTACAAGAGATCCTTCTTGACTCGCCAAATCCTTAATTAATTTTTTAAATGCATCTAAAGCATAAATATAACACTTAAGATTAATACTCAAAGCAGTTTCATCCATGGCAACATTAAAACTGGACTGTCTCAATATGTTACCAGAGTCCACCATTTCATTCATGATATGCCAGGTAATTCCATGTATAAGTTCATTATTAAGAATAGACCAAGAAGTAGCATGCACCCCTGCATACTTAGGAAGCAAAGCGTCATGATAATTAATAGAACAATGGCGAGGAAGTTGAAGTAATGATTGAGGTAAAATATGGCTATTTACTATACTAAAAAGATAATCAAAACTCTGAGTAACAACATTTTTTTGTAACTCTTTTATAGAAGAAAAACAATGAATATTGTGCTGAATAGCCCATTGCTGATTTTTGGGATCAGTCGATACAATGCCTAAAAGCTTACTTCCCTCTTTAAGAAGTTCTTTAGCACACTCAATACCTAAACTTGTTTCACAAATAATATAACAGCTAAAAGCTTTTTTTATTATTTTATTATCATTCTGCATGTAAATAGCGTCTTTTGTATAAATTTGCTCATAATGTCGTAACTGATAATTTTCGCGTTATTTCTGCAAAATACTCTAGCAACGGTTATATATTTCTACCTTTTAATAAAAAGCATTTAACTACTGATTTTTTATGCCTTCAAAGCTCCGAAAAAAGTACCTTTTCAATCTGATTTTTCGTTGCAAAGGCACTCTGATAACCATCATATGACAAAAATATGTCTACTGTCCAGTACATTTTATCATTATTAATAATAACAATTGGATCAATTAATTTATTTTTACTAAAATTAATATATATTCGCTTTAAATCGTATGATAATCCTAATCCCATCGCTTTAACAATAGCTTCTTTAATGACCCATAGTTTATAAAAATAGCGATATCTCTGATCTTCTGGCAGACTTTTTAAGTGATATTGTTCTTGCTCAGAACAACAATATTTTACTAAATCATCTATAACAAAATCTTTATTGACAAACTCTATATCAATTCCAACATCAATGTTTTTAGTAAAAGCGAAAACAACAGCATTTTTAGAGTGAGCGATATTGAATTTCATTCCTTGAATGTTATTTTTAGCAGCTAAAAACGGCTTACCATATTCTGTATACTCAAATACAATACTATTAGGTAATATTCCAGTGTAGCCAAATATTAATCTCCTTAGAATGGCTCTTGCTATAATATAACGATTTCTATCTTCTACAAAATAAAATTCATTCGCATGTATTAGCTCTTCTGACGTCAATAAATACCTACAAAAATCTAGATCATGTTTGTTTTCAGAAATTTTAGTTTTCCATATATGCAACTCATTATCTCTTAAAACAAGATCTTTATCTATAGATTTAATTTTCCATAATGTTTTTATTACCATAACCTATTTAACTAACAATAATGACTTTCATAATCATAACATTGCTGATAATAATTAATAATTCCATCAAATGAATCATAACCTATATATTCGTTGTCTTTATTTTGATAGCTTGTTTTAATTTGTAAATCTATTAACTCACCACTTACTACTTCTAAAAAATTAGTATAAAAACCTGTACTATTATTCTCTAGTGCATTGTGATCTATTGATATAATTAATATATGGGGTAACTTTTCTGTTATAATAGATTGCATCAAATCAATTGAGTTTTTATCTAACCCTGTAAACGCTTCATCTAGTATTAAAACATTAGGCTCTTGAACAATAGCTGATATAATTTTTATCTTTTGTTTTTGTCCTCCGCTCAGTACGCTATACCAATCTTCTATCTGATTAAGCTTATATTGCTGTAAATCAATTCTTATAAATAATTCCTCTAATAATGCTATTTTTTCTTGGCTCACTCCATTTGGATAAAAAATAATTTCCTGCAGATTCTTATTAAGTGGAAAATAGATTTGTTGATTTATCAAAATAATTTTAGCGCCTTGAGGATAATATATACTACCTTCGCCTCCAATATTATTATTGGCAATCCCCACTATTTTTGTTATAAAACTGGATTTACCAGACCCAGAAGGGCCAGTTATTACATAGCTATTACCAAACTCTAGCTCCAAATGCTCAATGTACATTAATAGTTTACTTGCTACTATTACCTTCAAATCTGATATAATTAGTTTTTTATCATTAATCAACTGTTTTCTCTTTATGTTATCAATATTTTCGATATTCGCGCATGTATTAGAAAGGATTTTATCAAGAAAAATATTAAGCCTTTCCATTGACTGATAAATAACTTTTATTTCTTGAGATTTTTCCCCATTCCAAGCAAGCAACCTAGACACTTGAAAACATGAATAATGCATACTTACTCTATTATCAAAAGTTATTGTACCAATACCTACTTTATAACCAATCAAATAATAAGTGTAAATAAAATTTGCAAATGATTCAAAAGATCGCCATGCAGTTACCAAATGCAATATTTGATCTTTATTTAACTCATTTTCTCTCAAACTCTCATATGCAAACTGCAATTGATTATATGAATATAAAACCCCTCCTGTTTCTGTTATTATCTTCATATTACCCATATCATGCTTAAATAAACTAGAGATTATAGACTCTTGCTCTTTTATTAAAATTTCATATTTGTGTTGTAATTCTGCAAATGTAGTAAAAACATATTCAGTACCTTTATTATATAACATTGAATATACTAAAAGCTCAGGTACGTTAACTATCAAAATCCCCACCCCAGATAACCCATTGATTGATTTTGTGATATAGTCTATTATAAGCCTACTTCCATCACGTGAAATAATTTTTGAATCTGATTTTAAATTATCAACTAATATTGTATTATTTTTATCAAAAGATATTTTCAACGCAGTTTCGTCCGAAAATAGAAGACTCCTTAAGCTATCATCTATTTGTATATATAATTTTGTAGAGTAAAAACTATTAAAAATTTCAGATAAAAATTCTATTATTACATATGGGAAGACAAATAAGCCAAACTTCATTATTACCATAGTTAGTTTGTTGATAGGGTTGCCATTAGAATCATCCATATGCTCAAATTGATATATAGAACCTTGCTGATGCTTTAAGAGAATAACTCTAAATTGGTTCATAACTATTTGTGAACTCAATAAAATAATGATATAATCTTTAACATAGCTATCTAATTGTTCTTGAGGAATTATTCTTGAATATATTTTACATAAATCTTTACTGATCTCTATTGGTCGAAGAAAATAAGAAGTAGTATTAACATTGTTTGCAAGCGCTAATCCTAATACCACTCCAACAGGGCCAGAAAAAACCGACCTACCAAAAACTGCTGAAAATGAGGCCACCCCTAATAAACTATAGGAGCAGTAATGTTTACTAGTTATGTTATTGTGCAGAAGCATCTGATCAATAGCGCTCAAAGCCACTCCTGCTATAGCGCCTGACAAACCAATAATTTTTACCCCTAATATTATGTTAGATACTAAATTACTTAACCCGCCATGATAATCTTTTAATGTCTCTTGAGTTAGTACAACACTTCCACAACCACCTATAACCCCTAAAACCCAGGATGGATAAACATTGTAGCCAAGAGTAAAACCTATGAACCATTGTGTAATAATTTTGTCTTTAGTATAGTGATTGTATATTAGAAAATCATCTAATGCACTCACTCCTATACCAATAACTGCACCAGGAATACCAAACATCATTCCCCCAGCCATTGAAGATGAGGCATATAAAGTAAAATAAGAGTTATCTTCTACAATCTGATACACTGTATTATATTTATTTATTTTTGGATTTGCCATCATGTACCTAATAATGTATTCATTCTAAATTTATTACCTTTCATTAGGTCAAAACTTTAATTACTTAAGCACAACAGCCATCTGTCTATGCCCTAAAAGGATTTCTTAAGCGCTTCATTAGTCTATTGCTCAATATCACAACATTCCTTTTTTTTAAATAAGCTCTATTTTATCTTATTCAACATAAAATTTTTTAGTTTTTTCCATTTTTACAGCATTATTAAAGCTTTTTGTCCTGACTCCCCAAAAACCCTCCTACTTGTGCATTCCAAAGAGTAGAATAGAATTTGTGTCGGTTAAGAAGTTCTTCATGATTGCCATCTTCAACTATTTTTCCTTTGTCGAATACTAAAATTCTATCCATTGTAAGCAAAGTAGATAATCTATGTGCAATGGTTATAACTGTTTTATTATGCATAAGTTTTTTTAAACTCTCTTGTATTAATATTTCAGTTACAGAATCTAGACTACTTGTAGCTTCATCTAAAATTAAAATTGGAGCATTCTTTAAAATAGCGCGTGCGATTGCTATTCGTTGCCTTTGTCCGCCAGATATTTTAACACCATTTTCTCCCAAAAGAGACCCATACCCCTCATAAGTATCAATAATAAATTCATGAGCATGCGCTTTTTTAGCAGCTTCGATTACTTCTTCATCAGTTGCATTCAATTTTCCATAACGAATATTGTCCATAAAAGATCTATGAAATAATACTGGATTTTGAGGAATAAATGCTATATTTTCTCTAAGTGATGACATAGTAACACTGTTAATATTTTGCTTCTCTATTAGGATTTTGCCTTCTTGAACATCATATAACCTAATCAACAGATTGACAAACGTTGTTTTACCACTACCTGAATAGCCTACTAGACCTATTTTTTGATTAACAGGAATTGTAATATTAAGGTTTTTAAAAAATAGATTGTCTTTCTTATATCCGAAACCAACATCTTGAAAAATTATTTCTGCTTTTTTTATTTTAAGAAAAATAGCATCTTTTATATCAACTATTGTATGTGGAACATATACTACAGAAATTGCCTGATTACATATTCCAATTTGTTCTAATATTCTAGAAATTAACTCTGCAATTCCAAAAATTCGTTGTATTATGGTAATTGTAATAGAAATAATAAAAACAAAATCACCTGCACTAACTATATTATTTGAGCGCAAAAGAATTAATATAAAAATCATAACACCTAATATAATAGCGCATAATCCACCTTGTATAGCCCATAATTTTAAAAGCCTCCAACGTAAAGCTATGTCTTTTTCCATAACTTCATATGAAATTTTTTCTAAATAACTCTTTTCGAATGGCTGTCTAGCAAAAATATTTATATTAAAAATATTCATTAAACTATCAACATATCTTCCACTTAAAATACTTCTTATTTGAGCAAAGTTTTTTGAATAATCAGTGATATCTTTTGAAAGAATTAAACTAACACTAATAAAAAGTATTGCCCATATTATTAGTGCCAAAGAAAAATAAAAGCTTATTGTATAGGTTATAATAATAGCGAGCAATACAGTAAAAACTATATAAATAATACTAAGCATTGGTTCGAAAATATTTTCTATACTTTCGCCGATATCTTTAATTTTATTTGCTAAATCACCTGCTAAGTTATCTTGAAAATATTGATGGCTCTGAGAAGACAAGTAACTAAATGTTTCCGAAAAAACTCTAGATCTTACAGCAGGAAATGTTTTTAGTGATAAATAATTAATAATACGCCATATAAGGTTACCGCATATATTGAGCATTATAAACAGAACTACTATTATAATCAAATAACTTCCATCACTAAAGAAACTTGGATGAATGTCATTAACAATTACTTTATCAATTAATATTTTTAATAAATAAGGATCGACTACAGTCAATAAAGCAGAAATAAAAACCGCTAAATATATACCATAAATCTTCCATTTATAACTCTTTAGAAAACTCCAAATAAAAATGAGTAAATTTTTAGACAAATGCTTCATTCCAGATGTTTACGCCTTTTAACCAATCAATTTCATATACGCTTTTTTAACTATAAATATAACTTTAGCTTAAAACATCTCTCTTAAAAACAACTCAAAAACGAAAATTTTTGGCTTTTAGAAGCACTAAATTATTACTAATTATCAAGATGTAAACTTTGTCTCTAGGCTAATTTTATATGTATATTTAGTACTCCTGCAAGATTACAAGTTTTGAATTCATTTAAACTAAAAATTAATATTATTAATTTCATAAACATCTACACTCTTTAAGAAAAATCTTGTCATGCGCGCGCACTGTAAAATATTTCTATGCGAATAAATAAAAAAATCCTAAATTTTAGTAAGCATGATCTATTAATATCTGTCAATTTAATTTTTCTATAAATAATATAATAGCCTGATTTTTGGCGCTCACATTGCTTTTGTAGCGCATTATAGCTTTATAAATTATTCTAAAACCGATTTTTTATAGAGGATTTTCTACGCTTATCATAATATAACCCTCAACTCATTACAAGTTCAACAATTTTATATAAAAACTTTCTAAACCTTATATATCAAGAGATTCAGAAACTAATTCTGGATAACTTTTTTTTAATCATAACAATACAGTTTCTTGCAAATGAATTAAGGCTTATCTTAATTTAACTATTCTTATTTTAATAAGCATATATAATTGGTTAAATTACATTTTGCTGTGATCAAAACTGTACTAATTTTTTTGTTGTCTAATCTTTTTTATTGATCGAACAAAACCCACTAAGCCGAATAAATACTCAATATACACTCATAGCATCAAAAAATATTCCATTCTCTCTTACCGAATAGTCTTTCTGATTCTATACCTTTATTTTTGCACATTTGTATAAATTTATTCGATTCTACAATCTGAGGAGATTCTTGCGTGTACTTTAACGCCATCACATAATTAAGCCATGGCTCTTGTCCCATAGCATAAACATAAGCAGCTTTGCAATTAGATTTTTGAACAATCTTCCATGCTTTATCAGAATTTGAACCAGATAAAGTTCTATTCATATCATATGCTCTCTTTAAAGGAGAGCTAAGAAGCGGTCCATACAACCATGTTAAAGGCGCTCCATCACATTCCATACCTAAAAACAACATATCAATTGGTCCTAAATAGTTAAATATATTATCATAAAGTGAAGAATCTAAATTATTAGAATCTGCAGCAAATAAAAATTGTTTACTATTATGTTTAACACAATACGACAATTTTGACTGAATATTAAGATCAGAATGTTCTCCTAAAAAAGGTAGAGCTGTGATTTCTCCGCTTTTCAATTGAATAGTATCCATTTCTCTTAATTCAATCAAAGATGAAAAGCCAATGTGCTTCAAAATTAACTTGATAGATGGATCTTCTACAGCACCTCCATGATTTGCTGGAAAAACTATATTTCCAATTTTATGCCTTAAATGTAATAAAGTCTCAAACATTAAGTGATCTTGGTGATTGTGAGTAATAACAACATAATCAATATATTCTGGGAGATCAAAAAATGTATACCTAGGTATCTCATTTTTTTGAAATGGGTAACTTATTACAGGATCAAATAGAATAGATTCAAATTTTGTTTGCACTAATACACATGCATGGCCAAAGTACCTTATTCTGACGCCCTCTCCATTATAATTGCGATTATTGTCTATAAGTGGTGGTGTTGTGGTAAAAAACGATTGAAATAGATTTTGTTTAGCCTCAGGAATCTCAAATAAGTCTAATATATCTTGTAGTTTCTCAGGTTTTTCTTTCATTTTAAAAAGCTGATCTAATCTAAAATCAGAAAAAGGCACATTTAAATACACCTCATCATCTTGATCAAGGCGTGGAGTACTTAAAACAAATTTTCTATAATCACTCTCAGTTTCAGAAAGAGCTATTTTTTGATAATTTGAGGAGTAATACTTTTGGTATATTAATGGTTCTATTAAACGAACAGAAGGATGATTATTTAAATCATACACAAGCTCAACCATTCCTTTTAAAGGTATTGGTATATGATTGTAGAGCAACTCTAAAGAGTCTCCACTTGCTTCTGCTTGCATAGTCCTATCTAAATCTTTAAAAGCATTGTTTAAAAATATAAGCTCTTCACAGTCTTGCTTAGTTTTATTAATAAGTTCTTTTACCTCATCTATTTTTTGACCTTCTAAATCAACAAATGGACCTCCTAGTAACTGTGGATCTTTGACAGCTTGAGAATGAATTTGAGGATTTTGAACATAAGACTGCATGATCTTCAAATGACGCTCCACAATATTACATGCGGCAGTAACTGGAGGAATCAAATAAGGCCATGCATACCACTGCCAAACAAAAGGCTCGGCTTTAACGTTAGACTTTAAATAAAATAAGCCCATAAATAAAATCTCCCATACATTTATTATAACTTAAGTTTAAATAGCGAATAAATCTACCTTTTTTATAAAGAAAATATTTATTGATTTTAACTAAAAATAGTTTTTAAGTAAATCATTTTTAGTATTTTTTATAGAAATTTTACATTAACTTTAAAAGTAAAAAAAATAAACCACTACAATTATATATTTATCCTTAACCTTAGATTGATAGACATCAACAATTATTCTTTAAGCCCTACAAAGTTAGTCTACTAAGGTCTTCTGTTTTTGATTAGGGGAAAAGAAAGCAAGCTTGCATTTGTTGAACTTATTTAGAAAAGAGATGATAAAAAGTTATTTTATTAAATTTTGAACAGGATAATTCATTCCCAAGTAAAAAATAGCTCTCCATGATCGAGAATATCTAACCTTTATGTATATAATTTATTATTCTAAAACAAACATAAAATAAAGGCGTACTAGATACCAAAAAAAACAATTTCCACGAATAGCTGCTGATTATAAGTTGCCACATATGTTCTTTAGGTAAAGCACCAAACATTGTTATTAAAAAGACTACAATAGAAGTATCAATGAATAAAGATATTGCTGTACTGCCAGTATTTCTAGCCCACAAATACCTTCCTTTGGTAAGTTTACGAATCCATAAGTATAATGCGATATCTATCACTTGGGAAATATAACATGAAAAGATGGAGCTGATAAAAGCAACATGATATAAGCCAAAAACGCGATGGAACGTAGAATGATCAATTTTTGACCAAGGTACAGTTGGCAACGAATCAATACTAGCTATAACGAAAGCTACGACTATATTTATTGCAATTGCTAATCTTACACAGAATTTTGCTCTTTCTTTACCATAGAATTCTGCTACTAAATCCGTTATCAAAAAAGTTAATGGGTATAAAATAGCCCCGGCAGAAAGCTCAAAAGCATAAAAAAATGGAATAGACACAATAACAAATTTACAGTAAATTAGATTTCCTAATACTACTAATACTGAAAACAACACACAAAGTCCTGTATAAACTTTTTCTATATTAGTCATTTTATAGAATCAATTTTTGCAGCTAAAATAAAGTCATTTTCCGTAAGTCCATTGATCTTATGAGTCCAAATTTCAATTCGACATATATCCCACATTATAGCTATATTTGGGTGATGACCTTCTCTTTCTGACGCCTCCGCCACTTTATTTACAAAATTTATAGATTCTACAAAATTATTAAATTTGTATTGTTTAAACAAGCGCCCTAATTCATTAAGTTTCCATCCAGAATCCAACTCAGTAATTAACTTTAAAATTGTATCTTGACCTAACGATGGAACTCCGCCATGACAAGGAATACAATTTTTATTGACTAAACACAACTCTTTCATAATTTCCTCAAATTATAATAAACAACCACTTCAAAATAATTAATCTTACAGCAGATAACTTAAATAATCTTACTAAAATATTTGATTAAATACAATAAGGCCGTAATTTTAGGAAATAAAACTCATAGCTATTAATGTAATACAAAAAAAAACTACGCACTCATATCAAGTTATTGGTACACTAATATTTGGAAACATTTCAAAGGTGCACAGTTCATTCAAAAGCTAATTGCAGAAAAATCTTGATCGTATATTTCTTCATAAAAATTATAAATTAAACGATCATATTTGATAATTAATACAGTAGTCATTTATAGAAAGTTTGCTACTTGTAGCATTTCTTTTAGTTTAGAGTAACGTTTCGTACTCATTTTCTCCTTTAAAGCCAATGCCAATGCTTTGGACTCTCCTAATATAATTACCAATTTTTTACCTCTTGTCACTGCTGTATATATTAAATTTCGTTTCAGCATCACATAATGTTGCATAAGAAGCGGTATTATTACTGCTGGATATTCTGATCCCTGTGACTTATGAATTGTTATTGCGTACGCAAGAGTTACTTGATCCAGATCCGTAAAATCATATTTTATCTTACGCCCATCAAACTCAATCACCATTTCTTGCTCTATTTTATTTATTTCTCTAATAAATCCTATATCACCATTATACACCTCCTTATCGTAATTATTCTCTATTTGCATTACTTTATCACCTTCACTAAAGCGCCAGCCATATTTTTCTACAGAAGATTCATTTGGAGGATTCAGTACCTTTTGCAATTCAATATTAAAAGATTGTGTTCCGCTACCACCTCTCTGCATAGGGCATAATATCTGTACATCATCTAGTGGATTAAAACCAAATTTTTTTGGAATTCGATCAGTAATAAGAGATATTACCTTATTAAATATATCCTCCCCTTTTTCTGCATTAATAAAGTAAAAATTACTCAATTGATTATTGTTCAGTGACGTAATTGGGTATATTCCCTTGTTGATTTTGTGAGCACTAGTGATTATTAAACTATCAGCAGCTTGCCTAAATATTTCATCAAGCCTTACCACTGGTATGAGATTAGAGTTAATAATATCAGATAATACATTTCCAGGACCAACTGAAGGCAATTGATCAATATCTCCAACTATAATTAAAGAGCTTTGTTTAGGAATAGCTTTTAATAATAAACTCATTAATTGCACATCTATCATTGATGCTTCATCTATTATTACCAAATCAGCTTTTAAAGGATTATCTTCATTATGCTTAAATCCCCCTCCTCCAGGTTTATAATCAAGCAGCCTGTGAATTGTTTGAGCTTCTAAACCAGAAGTTTCTGATAATCTTTTTGCTGCCCTTCCTGTTGGAGCGGCAAGTTTTATTTTTACTGTCTTAGCATTTAAAATGGTTATAATTGATTTTACTAGTGTAGTTTTTCCAGTTCCTGGCCCTCCAGTAATTACTAATACTTTTGAACTAATTGCTTGTTTTATAGCTTCTTTTTGTTTTTGAGCTAAAACGATAGCTAATTTACTTTCAACCCAAGGAATAGCTTTGTCTATATCTATTTCTGGCAATAGTAATGGCGATCGTAGCATTTCTTTAAGCTTAATCGCAATTATTTGTTCATATCTATAATAAGCTGCTAAAAATATTATTTCTTCATTATTTATAGAATCTGCAATTACTTCTCCTATTTTTAATACATGAAGTAGTGCATCTTCTATTATTACTTTTTCTATATCTAAAAGTTTGATAGCATCTGTAATCAGTTTATTTTTTGGAAGTCCACAATGTCCTTCTGATGCAGCTTCAAGTAATGTATAACTGATTCCAGCTTCAGCCCTTATTGGAGAATTTACCGCAATGCCAAGTTTACTCGCTATTAAATCAGCAGTAACAAATCCTATTCCTGTAATATCTTTGGCTAATCTATAAGGATTTTCACTAACAATTTTGATTGCATCATCACCATAGGTTCTATATATCCTATTAGCTCTTGCTGTACCTACTCCATGTGATTGAAGAAATATCATAATTTCACGAACAACTTTTTGCTCAGTCCAACTTTTCGTGATACGCTCAGCTCTAATTTTACCTATTCCATCTACTTCTGTAAGCCTAGCAGGATTGTTTTCTATTACTTCAAATACTTCTTCTTTAAAGACAACCACTAGCTTTTGAGCGTAATGTATTCCTATCCCCTTGATTAATCCTGAACCTAAATATTTTTCAATTCCTTCTAGAGTATTTGGAGTCGTGGTTTTTAGAAAACTGGCTTTAAACTGTAAGCCATGCTCTTTATCATTTATCCATTTTCCTTTAGCTTGGATGAATTCTCCAGCAAATACAAAAGATATAGATCCAATCAGCGTTATAGGATCTCTCTTATTACGAATTTTTACCTTTAAAACTGCAAAACCATTTTCAGGATTATGGTAAGTAATTCTTTCTACATCACCTGAAATATACTCTTCATCTTTAGCGTCATTAGCTTTACTCAACTGAAACTCTCTTGCCTAAATTTAAATAAATATCAAAATATATAAAAATCACTTAGTCAGTATAACAGAGTTTCTTTTTAATAAAAGTAGACCATTTAAAGTTAGCGATTCAATAGCACAAATGAGGAATTGCTTGCATTACAAAAGCCACAGTTGTATCATCCTATTTGATAACTTCATAAATTAAATAAAACTAATGACCCGTTTGCAGCAACAAATAATTATTTACCAAGAAGCTAATGGTAATGCTAGAGTAGAAGTAACCTTGGCAGACGAAAATTTATGGTTATCTATGGACCAAATGGCAGAGCTATTCGATCGTGATAAATCAGTTATTTCAAGACATTTATCAAATATATTTAAAGATGAAGAATTAGTCCGAAATTCAGTTGTTGCAAATTTTGCAACAACTGCTAAGGATGGCAAAACTTATCAAGTTGAGTTTTTTAATTTAGATGCAATTATCTCAGTGGGATATAGAGTAAACTCTAAGCGTGGAACAGCTATTCTATTAGAAAGAATAAGGTATCTTACTGAGAAGGTATAATTGTATACCTCTGAAGCCGAGTTCTGGCAAAAAAATAGATCAGAAGGTGATTTCAGACCTTGATTTCATTGAGGGGCTATTGCAATCGCCTTCTGAAAACAACAGCTTCCCTTCCTTATTCTTTAGTAAAGAATTTCTTTAAGCCATCCTGCCAAGGTAATACTGTAATATTTTCAATCTTCTTGGCTCTAATATCTCGCGACAAACAAATTGCCTCACACTCTCCAAAATCCTTAGTTAGTCGAGAAAAAACAGTTAATTTTTCTGCACTCACATTATCAGAGCTCTTTATTTCAATAAACAAGGTTTTTTCTCCAGGTCTTTCCACGATTAAGTCGACTTCTGCATCATCTTTAGTTCTTAAATATGAAAACCGAAATTCTTGGTAATAATAACTTGATAAACGGATTACTTCTAAGATAATAAAATGTTCAAATGCATTACCATATGCATGAGTTCCACTAACCAAAGGTACTGATAATCTTCTTGCTAAGGCATTATTGACTCCAATATCAAAATAATAAAATTTAGGCTTCAAACTTAACCTTTTACGAAAAGAATGTTGAAATGGCTCTAAAAAGAAACCTATTAATGTATCCTCTAGAATTGAAAAATATTGTTTTATAGTTTTATTATCTACTCCAACGTCCCTGGCAATATTTGCATAATTTATTATTTGTCCATTACATTGAGCCGAAATTTCTAAGAATTTTCTAAAAGGATTAATTTTTCTAATAAATTGCTCCATCCATATTTCTTCTTTGAGATAAGTTTGCGCATAGGATTGTAAAAATTTTATTTTTTCTTCTTCATTTTGCATTGCATATACAATGCTTGGTAAGCTTCCCCATCTTAAAGTATTATCTAATTCAAATTTGTCACCTATCTCCAGAAAGGTAAAAGGATATAGATTATAGACAAACGCTCTTCCTGCAAGCAAATTGGCTCCTCCATACTTTAACTTCCTAGCACTTGATCCGGTCATAATAAAAATTTTATCAGTGCTTTCAATTAGCTTATGGACAACATCTAGCAATTTAGGAATTTTCTGTATCTCATCTATAATGATATATTTTTTATTCTCTAGTGCTAATATTTCTGAGTATAATAATGATGGGTTGACAAGATATCTTTCTTCCTCTATCGGATCAAGTAAGTCAATCCATAAACTAGAGGCTGAATTAAAAGTTTCCTTTAACAAGGTGCTTTTACCTGTATTTCTTGCTCCAAAAAGAAAAAAACTTCTATTTAATGATAATTTAAGTAAACGATTGATGTATTGCATTAGTAGACCACACTCCTATTTTGAACGCCTTTATCGGAGCATACTCTATTTACCGTCTTTTTCAAATAATTTTTTACTATGCTTCCAATAAGGCCACTTATTTATTAGAATCTGCGGAAGTCGAGTTCTGGTATAATGGTATTCACTGAAGTCCGCTTCTGACAATAAAATCGACCAGAAGACGATTGCAGTAATTTCAGAAGTCAATTTCAGTAACTAATATAAATTTGTATAATTTTATCTTTAATTAAAATCTTTAATTAAAATATTGACTCCTCCTATAACTCATCATATGATTTACCATCAAAACTAAAATCAAATAGAAGTTATATAATGGAAAACATTATTTCTATCCGAGAATTTAAGAACAATTGTTATCCAATTATAGAAGAAATTCAAAAAACTAATCAAACTTTACTGATTACTCACAAACACTCACTAATTGCTAAACTGATTCCAGTTAATGGAAATTCTCGAGACTCAATCTTAGATCTAATGCGCGGTAAAGCTGAACTCACCACCACTTTTATTAAACAAGCAAATAAACTAAACATTGATTTATAAGGATTACTTTTCAAGTTTAGCGCTACACCGGTTTAAAGCATCATATAAAGTTGTTCGTTTTATACCAAAGCTTCTACAAACTGATGCTTTGCTAGTCCCTTTCTTTAATGCCTCAAGTATAGCTTCCATTTTTTCTTCATCAATTGCATGTGGTCTTCCACCTATACGCCCTCTCTTCTTCGCTGCAGCTAATCCCGCCATAACTCTCTCCGTGATTAAGGCTCTTTCATATTGCGCAAGTGAACCAAACATATTAAATATAAACTCACCATGGGCAGTTGTAGTGTCCATCTGTTCCGTTAAAGATTTAAAAGCTATACCTCGATCACGTAAATCTTTAATAATACTAAGTAAGTGTGATAATGACCGACCTAAACGATCTAATTTCCATACAACTAGACAATCGCCAGGCTGAAGAAAAGCTAAAGCTTTTTCTAATCCTATACGTTTATCTTTTGCTCCACTAATTTTATCCTCAAAAATATGTCTTGCATCAACTCCAGCTTGTAAAAGAGCATCTTTTTGAAGATCTGTTGTTTGACGCTCACCTTCTGACGACACTCTCATGTAACCTACGTTCATACGAAAAACCTTATTATATACGTTTTCGGGCACACAATTACCCCGACAGTGTTTTTCGTATGATTTTAGGAGATTTTTTGCTCATTTACAAGGTTTTTTATCTATTTTGTCATTTTTCAAAGTGGAGTTCAGCAGATAGCAATGAAAGCCTTATAAATCGATTATAAATTATCAAAGTGGTGTTCAATTTTATCATAGACAAGTTCACTATATTGTGTTTTTATCATAGTTGAGATCAATATATGTAAAATATTTGAGTAAATATGACAGATATTTCCAAAGTTAGTGATGCAGTTTGGAGTGTAGGAGAACAACGTGCTGAAATTATTGCACCACTTGCTCAAAGCAATATATGCACTAGAGAAATGGCGTTAGAAGCGGCAAACAAACTTAAGTTATCAATACGTTATGTGTATAAATTAATTCATAATTATAGACAATCTCATGGCCTTTTGACTTCAATTATTCCTCAAAAGCCTAATGGTGGCAAAGGAGGATCAAGATTATCTAAGCAACAAGAAGAACTTATTAATCAGGTGATTGATAAATTTTATCTTAATTCACAGAAGCTAACTCCAGCAAAAATAGCAGAAGAAATACGCAAACAATGCTTTGAAAAACAAATAGAATGCCCATCAGAAATAACTATACGTAGGCGCCTTGATTCACTTTCTCTAACTCAATTGCAAAAACGCGGAGATGATGAAATTTTATCTAAAGATCCTCTAACAGGACATTTTCCAAAAGTTGACTATCCTTTATCTGTAGTACAAATTGATCATACACCAGTAGATTATTATACTTGTTGATCCTATCGATAGATTGCCTATAGGAAGACCATACATAACTCTTGCTATAGATGTATATAGTAGGTGCATTGCTGGTTTTGTTTTATCACTAGAAGCTCCTTCGGCTGTATCTGTTGGATTGTGCTTAACACATATTGCCATGGATAAATCTCCTTGGCTTGCTATGCTTGGAATTGATTCATCATGGCCTATTCACGGTAAGCCAGATATTATTTATGTTGATAATGCTTCGAGTTTCATAGTAGCTCTCTAACACGTGGTTGCCTACAGCATGGTATAAAAATAGGATATAGACCTATAGGAAAACCACATTATGGCGGGATTATAGAGCGAGTTATAGGTACTATGATGAAATTAATTCATACTTTACCTGGTACTACTTTCTCTAATATTAAAGAAAAAGGAGATTATCCTTCTGAAAAAAAGGCTTGCCTTACGCTTAACGAACTTGAAAAATGGATAACTATAGCAATTACTAAATATTATCACTTAAGATTACATACTGGAATTTCTCAAACGCCTATGAAACTTTATGAATCAGGCTTGGCGTTGATGAAACAAAATGGTAAGAAATTATTTACTATCAATGATAAGAAAGCATTTTTAATTGATTTTTTACCAATAATTCATCGTAATTTAAGAAGAGATGGGTTTATGCTAGACCATATAATTTACTATAATAATGCTCTTCGCCCATTGATAGCAAATAGAGATAAATACGGTAAGTTTTTGATTCGTCGTGATCCTAGAGACTTAAGTCGAATTTATGTTTATTTAGAAGAAGAGAAGACTTATTTGGAAATATCATATCGTAGTTTAATCTCGCCCAGTTATTAGTTTATTTGAACATCGACTTGCTTTAAAAAAACTTAAAATTGCAGGCAAAGAACAAGTTAATGAAAGTAACTTATTTAAAGCAATAGACGAAATGCGCCATATTGTTAAAACTTCAGCATCTAAAACACGTACCATGAGAAAAAATAGGGTGCGAATGCAAGAAAATGCTAAAATACAATTAAAAGGCGAATCAGCATCAAAATTTCATCAGGCTAAAATTGATGATAATGATAATACTGAAGCATTTGATAATATAGAGGAATGGTAATAATGGAACATCTTTTACAAAATATTCGTGACATTGCATTACTACCTGCAGAAGAAAGAATTGTTAGAATCAAGAAAGAATATTGGATAGGATATAACCGCGCTGAGCTTGCATTAAATAAATTAGAAGAACTCTTCAATTATCCTAAAAAACTCAGAATGAAAAATATGCTCATCATCGGTCATAGCAATAATGGTAAAACAATGATTGTAGAAAAGTTTAGGCGCAGTCATTTACCTTATGAATCTGAAGATGGAGAACATGAGATTATACCTGTTTTAATGATACAGATGCCTTCAAATCCTTCGGTACAACGTTTTTATGCTGCTATAGCAAGAGCTCTTGGCTCACCTATTTCTCATTATCAATCAGCTGTAAGATATGAAGCTATAGTACTAAATATATTAAAAACCACACAAACAAAAATATTAATCATTGATGAATTACATAATATTTTAGCAGGTAATAACACTCAACAAAGAGAGTTTCTCAATATCATAAGATTTCTTGGTAATGAATTACAGATATCAATAGTTGGTGTAGGCATAAAGGATGCCTACTTAGCTATTCGTAGTGATGATCAACTAGAAAACCGTTTTGATCCTTTTATATTGCCTGTGTGGAAAAATGACAGTGAATTTATTAGATTATTATCAAGTTTTATAAAAATACTGCCTTTACAGAAGCTTTCACCATTATTAGATTCTAATATTAGCACTATAATTTTAGAACGTAGTGAGGGTACTATTGGTGAAATTTCATCTTTACTAACACAAGCTGCATGTGAAGCTATTAAAAGTGGGAAAAAATATATTGATTTAGAAACAATTAAACAAATATCTTATCTTTCGCCGACAGAGAGGAAAAAACTATATGAAAGCATGGTATACTGAATGACAAAAAAATGGCCGTTACATCCTAAACCTTACAAGTGCCAACTTTTATATAGTTGGGTTGAACATCTAGCAGAAATTTATGGGGTTAGTTATCAAAGTTTTTGTCAGAACGTACTTAAGTTAACGCCTCAAGAAATAAGCTATTTATATATTTCTCTTCCAGAAAAGGCATTAATTATTTTGTCTAATGGTACAAATATACCTATAGATAATTTGCGAGAAAGAAGCCTGGATACTATGTTTCAAAAGTTAATGCAAGAACTTAAAGAAATGGAACCGATTCCTACTAAAAAATTTTCACACTCTTTACTACGTTTAGGTCTTCAAAGAAATGTGTAAAAATGATTTTTAAAAATGACGGATTGATTGCTCTACAGAATTCAGCAGAAATCTCTGAAGAGAGTGCAGATTAAAAATTTAAGTTGAATTATGCTAATTCTGTTTGCCAATTATAAAGAGTTTGCCGACTAACTTTTGCCATTTTTGCTACATATGATATAGAATAATCGCCACTATTCATCATTTTAACATATTCTTGCCTTATTTTTTTATCAGCTGAGTGAGTACGTCCTTTGTATTTTCCTTGTTCTTTAGCTCGTTTAACGCCGTCATAAATTCTTCTATTAATCAGGCTTCGTTCAAATTCTGCTATAGAACCCATCATATTAAACATAAGCATACCAGTTGCTGTGCTAGTATCCATCTGCTCTTTAAGACTTTGAAAAACTATTGAACGTTCTTTTAAACTGCTGATAATATCTATTAAGTCCTTTAGACTTCTACCTAACCTATCAACAGCAGTGATTGTTAAGGTGTCACCGGATTGGATTTTTGCTAGTAGTTTTGTTAACTCCGGTCTTTTAGAATTTGCTCCACTAATAAGTTCAGAATAAATTTCTTTGCATCCAGCTTTTTTAAGTTGAGCTATTTGTTGATCTAGAGATTCACGCTGATGTTTAGTTGATACTCTTGCATATCCTATTTTCATAATTTATTTTCTGAAGGATTTCTTAATATATAGAATTATTTTAACTATATTTGAATAACCGTCAAGTAATAAGCTTATAATTTACATTTATTTGTTTGACACTTATATTTGACGATTTTAAAATTTGTCAAGCTAGTAAAAGTGCCGTTTAATAAAATTTAAAAAAATGCATAGTTAGACATATGTCTAATTGGACTTTTTATATATTAAGATATTAATAAAATAATTCAGACAGCAACTATTTTAGTCTGCTGAACTGCTCTTTGATAATCTGCTGAACTCCACTTTGAAAAATGACAAGTTTTTTTACCTTTCGTTTTTTCTTAGACGCCAAACAACTGTTTTTCGACATACATTTTTATTAATTAATGCATAAATAATATTCGTGGCTACTCTTTAGTATCCGCCTTAATAATACTTAAGGCACCTTTATTTTTATAGACATTTATAATTACATTTACTATAATACAATTATACACACAATAAATGGAGAAATAGCGTGCTTGCTTATAAAACAAGTATTGGAGAAAATGGCAGAATTATTATACCTGCTAGAATAAGAAAAGAGGCTAATCTAACAGTTGGCCAAGGAATTATTATTGACCTACAAAATGGAGAGTTGAAGATCTCTTCTTATAATGCCAAACTAAAAAAGATCCAGGAAACT
>CANDYO010000012.1 GCA_947424995.1 Rickettsiales bacterium
TATTTTCTATTGGCATTTTTTACACAAATCCATAAGGTTTACACCATATTTATAGCATTTTCTTATGGATTTTGCAACAAAATTATAATATCAAATCCTTGTTTTATAAGGGCTCAATGCATTTTGACGGGGAGACTAACTAGCATAAGTTTTTGAAAGAGTACTCCTACTGGGATAATTAATTTGCCACCAATCTTTAATTGCTTAATTAAATTTTGCGGAATTGTTTCTGGTGCTGCAGTAACTATTATAGCATCAAAAAGGGCTTCGCTCTCCCAACCATTATAGCCATCTCCATTCCGTATATGAATATTTTGGTAACCTAAATTTTTTAGCCTATTTTTCGCTTCATTCGCTAATTCTTCAATGATTTCCAAGCTATATACTTCTTGGCATATTTCAGCTAATATAGCCGCCTGATATCCACTGCCTGTACCTATCTCCAATATTTTATCACTAGCTTTAAGTTGCAGTGTTTCAGTCATAAAAGCGACTATGTGTGGCTGTGAAATGGTTTGCCCGTAACCTATTGATAATGGGTAATCTTCATATGCAAGGTTACGCTGGTTTTCAGGAACAAATAGCTCGCGCGGCACAGTTGACATTGCTTTCAATATTCTTGGATCGCGAATATGTCGACTTTTAAGCTGCGTAACAACCATTTTTTCTCTATCGTTTTCATACATATAAGTCCCTCCTATAAAACACAGTAATATTAATTTCTAGCATTCTTATAATCCGGAAGGAAAAGTCTCTAAGACTTCCCCTTTGTGCCAAAAGGCAGTTAGTTCAAGAGGACGAACAGCTGAAGTTTTATCTAGATAAATAACTATATCAAATTGTTTAGCTAAATTTGCATAATAATAATGACTATCTCGTTCAGCTTCTGGTAAATAAATAACTCCTATCGCTCTTTCTAATAATTCCTTAGGAATAAGTTTTTTTAATTGGTTATTAGTTTTAAAATTAATTAGAAAATTAGGATGATTTAAGTGATGAAAAAAATCTTCATAGCTATAAGGAAGAGCCGGGCGTACTTTTTTACGCTCAACCTCTTCATCCCACTGAGAAGCAGCGGTTACAAAGCCGAAATAAGTTAAAAAACCTATTAAAAGAGTTTTATCGGTATATTTCTCTCTAGCCAATTGACCTATGTTTAACTGTCCTTGAATGCGGACTTCAGTTGCTCTAGCATCTCCTACATGAGAATTATGGGCCCAAGTAATAATTTTGGTTGGACTCTGTAATTTTTTATTTAAGTGTTGAACGAGTTGATCTAAAGTTTCGGCCATATGCATATCACGGATATTCCATGCTGATTTATAATTGAACATTGATCGATAATATTTTTCAGCATTTTTTACTAAATAAGCATTTTGTTTGATATAAAAAAATTCATCTTCAGTTAAATTGTCTTCTTTCATGTGTGAGTAAGAATTTTTATTAAATTCCATGAGTTGTGCAATTACTTCGTCTTCACATGGTTTAGTTAGGCCAAGCATTGCTACGTAACCATAGTTTTGTAATTCTTCCTTAAAAGAATCAAAGCAAGCGTATCTTTGTTTGGCTCTTGCTGCTGCTGTTGGGTCTTTTTTCTCTAGATATTTAATTATTATTTCAGTAGAAGCATTTAAACTGTAGAGATCCAAGCCATAAAAGCCAACTCTATTATCTGGAGATAAAGTAGAATTATGTTCACGTAACCAATCAATAAATTTAACTATCACTTCATTGCGCCACATCCAAGTAGGAAATCTTTTAAATCCATCGAGAGCATCAATAGCATTTTTGATGTTTTTATTTCCTGTAACATATTGATTAATTCGATAAACGTCAGGCCAATCCCCTTCAATAGCTATGGCATTAAATTTTTTTTCTAGGATTAGCTGTTTGGTAATTTCAGCACGAATGGAATAAAATTCATGTGTGCCGTGAGTAGATTCTCCTATTAATACATGCTCAACATCTTGAGCTGCTTCTAATATAGAGCTATAATCGACTGCAACACCTTTTAATAATTGAAGATGCTTATCTAATTGTTTTTTTTGATTTTCCATAGGTTAACGCTCTCTTTTCCTGCTAAATAGTTGGAGCAAATGGATGAAAGCACCAAAGGTGCTGATCAAGCTCTCGAGATCCTCGGTTGTACCGCTTCACGGTTTATCGAGGATAACGAGTCAAATGATTGCTCTGTAATGAGACTCGGGGTTAGTTCATTTTTAGCTATCAAATGATGTTTTGAATTTATAGGTAATTTGAGAATAAATATTTGATTTATATCAAGTAATCTTAATTTTTTCAATTTTTACTAAAATTTATCAGAGTTATACCTTAATTATAGAGATATGCTATAATACATATTAAAAAAAAGGTGAAGTGATTATTAATTGATTGATGAAAATTTCTGATATAATAGCTCAAAAAATAGATTTAATAGGTAAAAAATGATAAAAGTAATATTTATTCCAGGCAATGGCGGATCTACCACTCATGATAACTGGTTTCCTAGTGTTAGAGGTGAATTAGAAGCTGCAGGATTAGAAGTAATAGCTGCAGAGTTTCCAGATCCAGAACTAGCAAGAGAATCTTTTTGGATACCATTTTTATTAAATGAATTAAAGGTTGATGAAAATACTATCCTGGTTGGACATTCCTCCGGCGCCATAGCTGCGATGAAAATCGCTGAAAAATATAAGATATTTGGCTCAGTATTAGTTGGTGCTTACTATACAGATTTAGGCATAGAAGCAGAAAAGCAATCAGGATACTTTAATAGCGCATGGGATTGGCAAAATATTAAAGCTAATCAGCAATGGACAATTTTATTTGCCTCTCAGGATGATAAGTGGATTCCTATTAAAGAACCAAGATACATACATAATCAACTTGATTGCGAATATCATGAATATACCAACCAAGGCCATTTTGGTGGTGATTATTACAAGCAAGATTTTCCTGAACTTGCACGAGCTATTATTAGAAGGATTAAAAAATGAAGATCTTAGAACTAAATTTATTCGACCAAGCCAGATCTAGGTCTATTCCTGTATGTGTCTATACTCCTGAAAAACCTGCAGGAATTTTATCGGTAGTTATTTTTGGTCCTGGCTATCAAGATCAAAGTTCTTTGCAAGTGCCAGGTGCTAAGCTTGCATGTAAAAAATTTGAATATTTAGCTGAGCATTTTACTAATAAAGGCTATGCATTTATCAGTATTCAACATGAGATTTTAGGTGATAATGACGGTCTTGAAGTTATAGACAAATCACTTCCGCAAGCTGAAGCAAGAAAGCATCTATGGGCTAGAGGTGAACAGAATATTTTATTTGTGATCAACGAACTAAAGAAGCGATTTCCAGAATTTGATTTCGATAAATTTATTATAGCTGGTCATTCAAATGGAGCTGATATGGCTAAATTCTTCACCAATAATCATGAAAATGATATTACTCATGTTATTTGCTTGGATGGTAGAAGATGTCCAATAGCTCCAGGTACCAAACAAAAACTACTAATGTTTGAAGCGTGGGATACTTCAACTGATATCGGTGTTATTCCAGATGAGGGAACGGAAAATGCTCCTAAGAGAAAAGATCTTGAATGGATTATTATCAAGCCTAAGGATGCAACGCATATGAGTTATCAAGGTGAGCATATTAATGACGTTCTTAAACGTGATGTTTTCAAGGCGATCGACTTCTTCTTAAATTGATTATAGAGTTTTTATATATGGAAAAGAAAATAATTTTAATTGCAGGTGCAACTAGTATGATTGGCAATGCACTGCTTAAGATTTTAGATCAAGAAGATAATGCGCTGATATTATTAGGACGAAATTCAGAGAAGCTGCACTTACTTGCTAACGAGATAAAAACTATTTCTGAAATTTATGTTACTGACTTTGCTTCAGAAGCTAGCATTTTCCATACTGTAGAAGAGATTCTTAAAAAATATAATCGCATTGATGATCTTATCTATAATATTGCTATATATCCTTGGAAAACTATTGAAAATCTTTCTAGCCAAGAATATAGGCAAACTTTAGAAGTTAACCTTACGAGTGCTTTTTTATTAACTAAAGCCTGCATTCCAACTATGAAAAAATATAATTCTGGGAAGATAATTTATATATCCTCTATTGCGGGAGAAAATATAGGATTGCCAAATATGGCTGCGTATAGCGCATCTAAAGCTGGATTAAATGGATTGATGAGAACCTGCGCTCTAGAATTAGCAGAATTTAATATAAATGTTAATTCAATAAGCCCAGGAAAAATATATGACTCCATTCATCTTAACTCTAATGAAATAGCAGAAAAATTGCGCTCCCTGCCGCTGGGAAGATTTATAGATCCTCTAGATATTGCGCATATGGTAGCTTTCCTTATTTCGGATAAAGCCAAAAATATTACAGGACAAAATTTTATAATTGACGGAGGACAGTCTGTTTTAGGGTGAATTAAGAAAAACAAATAAACCACAAGTAAGGGCCTCTATATTTTAAAAGGCTTAATAAATGGCTAGTAGTTTTAGCGATACCCATCTTGGAAAGATTAAAGGATAGGAAACCAAAAATAACTAAGAAAATTAAGGAAAATATTATGACAAAACATGAAATAGGTTTAAAGCGAATTCAAGAAGTGCTTGGGAATAATGCGTTAGGGTTGTTAGAAAATTTCAAAGCAATCTCACCTGATTTTGCCAATTATATCATTGAATTTGGTTATGGAGATTTATATGCTAGAAAAGGCTTTGATGATAAATCAAGAGAGCTGGCAGCAGTTAGTAATCTAATTGGTCAAGGAAATACAGGCTTGCCTTTAAAAGCTCATATCAATGGAATGCTGAATGTTGGCTGGACTAGACCTGAAATTATTGAGATGCTTATTTTTCTCATTGGATATTCCGGTTTTCCAAATGCAGTAGAGGCCATCAAAACAGCGAAAGAAGTATTTGACTTAAGAGTAGATAATTAATAAAGGCACTAATATGAAGCATAAAATATTAATTTGGGATAATGATGGCACTGTAACGGGCTCAAAAGATCCTAATGACTCAAGTAACAATGCAAAAGTTATTCTTCCAGGCGTTGAAGCTGCTATGCTTGCGGCTGATTTTAATTTTATTATTTCTGGTTTTAAATCCCAGGCAAGTGAAGTGCAAAATTTTGATCCTGAAAAAGTAATAGCTAAATTTAAGAAACTGATGGGGCAGCTTCCTATTAATGCTGTAGCATTTTCACCGAGCATTGGAGGAATTTCTTGCTATGTGGTTGTCAAAAAATTAGATGGTAATATTATTGTAAAACAAGCTCATGAAGATTTACGTTATGCAGAATATATCGGTAAATTTAAGAAGCCAGATATCGGCATGTTTATTGTTATGAGAGATATTGCTAAGCAAGAATATAATCAAACTATTGATAGAAACAGTAGCATTATGATTGGTGACACATGGCATGATGAAGCGGCTGCTAAAAGTTTTGGCATTGATTTTGTAGAAGCAAGTGTTATCCACAAAAGAGAGGAAAAATTATGAATATTTTATGCATCACTCATGCTGATTTTGAATCTCCAGGGGTTATTGAACAATGGGCGTTAGATAATAATTATGGTTTTAAAATTGAAAGACCGTATAAAGGGGAGAAATTATCTGCTATCGATGATTTCGATTGCCTTATCATTATGGGTGGACCGCAAAGTACTCTTAAACTTGATGAGTTTCCTTATTTATCCGCAGAAATTAATTTGATTAAAGCTGCTATTTCGCAAAAGAAGAAAATATTGGGATTTTGCTTAGGCGCGCAGCTTATCGGCGAAGCATTAGGAGCAAAAACTGTACGAAGCCCAGAGAAAGAAGTTGGTGTTTATCCAATTGCTCTAACTGATGAAGGAATCAACGATCCACTGCTACAAGGATTATCTAGTAGTTTTCCAGTAATTCACTGGCATAATGATATGCCTGGTCTTGCTGAGACTTCAGTACTTTTGGCATCAAGTTTGGGGTGTCCGCGCCAGATTGTTCGATATAAAGATAATGTATATGGATTTCAGTGCCATTTAGAAATAACCCTTGATGGTATTAAAGCATTAATCAAAGCTGTTCCTGAAGATTTAAAGCTTTCAAAATTTACTCAAAATAAGGAAAAATTGCTAGCGCAAGATTATATATCTATCAATAATCTGATGATTACTATTCTTAATCGATTCATCAAATTAGAGATTTAATTGATGCAGTTCTAAGGATTCTCAAATTTAATATGCTTGAGAAAATGAACGAGAGCTTCATAAAACTAGAGTAAATGATTATATAAAAAAGATGGTTTAAAATTATGGCTAATTTTCCTTATGATATTGTTGATTTAACTCATACCTTACACCCTAAAATTCCAACCTGGGATGGATCATGTGGTTTTGAGCATTCTATTGATCATGATTATGATTCTAAGGCCATTTGTCAATTTCGCATTCATAAACTGAATTTTAAAAAGGCTGGTGTTGGCACCCATATGGATGCTCCAGCACATTGCGTTCCAGGTGGAGTAACGATCGATCAATTGCCACTGAGCGATCTAATTGCGCCTTGCTATCTAATAGATGTATCAGAATTTAGTCATGAGAATTACAGGATCTCTCTTAAAGATATAGAAACTTATGAAAATAAGTATGGTATTATAGAATCTGGTAGTTTTGTAATGATTAGAACTGGTTGGGAAAGATTTTGGCAGACTGACGATAAATATCGTAATAATCTTGTTTATCCTTTTATATCAACAGATGCTGGAGAGTTATTGTTAAAACGAAACATTATTGGTATTGGCGTCGATACGCTTTCACCCGATCGTCCAGAAGATAATTTCCCACTGCATCGGCTATTTTTAGGTGCAGGAAAATATATTGTCGAAAATGCAGCTAATTTAGTTAACTTGCCACCTAGGGGAAGCTTTATTATGGCATTACCGATAAAATTAAGAGGTGGAAGTGAGGCGCCAATTAGATTAATTGGATTGATAAAAAAAGAGCTTGTATGACCTTTAAAATTAATTATGAGAAGTCTGAGACAAGGCATCAACTACCGGTAGGTATTATTGAAAAGATGGTTAAGCTTGCTTACCCAGATAAAAAGCTAGAGCTATCACAAATTATTGCTGGTGGATGCGCCAATCTCAATGTAAAAATTCTATTTGAAAACGAAGAATCACCGTTCATTTTACGCATTTACTTACGTGATAAAACATCTAGTTATCGTGAACAGAATATTGGTAATCTATTGAAAAATGATCTACCAGTACCGCAAATTCTTTATATTGGCAATATTGATGATTATTGTTTCTCGATTAGCGAATTTATGCCAGGAATTCCACTTCGCGATTTGCTATTGTCAAAAACACCGCATGATTTAGAAGCGATTATGTATGAAGTAGGGGGGTATTTAAGTAAAATAGCTTCGCATAAATTTTCCCAAGCTGGTTTCTTTAATGAGAATCTAGAAATTGTTGAAGAATTGGGTAGTAATAGCCTAAAGAGATTTTCATTATCATGTTTAGAGCATGAAAGGGGCAAAAAATATTTATCTAGCGAGATAAGGTTGAAAATTAAAACACTGCTTGAATCTCTCCCTCCATTAGAAAATAAAGGCGCAAATTTAGTTCATGCTGATTTTGATCCAGCTAATATTTTAGTAGCAGAAGTGGATGGTAGATGGAAAATTTCGGCTATTTTAGATTGGGAATTTGCATATAGCGGTTCTTGGTTAAATGATGTAGCCAATATGCTTCGATATTCTCATCAGATGCCAGATAGTTTTAAAGCTGGTTTCTTAAAAGGACTGGCCAATAATAATTTGAAATTACCAAAAAATTGGCAAAGCATTACTAATCAATATACTTTAGCGTCACTACTTGATTCAATGACTAGGCATGATCTAGAGCAATGCCCTAATATTAAGGCGGATCTCTGCGAACTAATCAGCTATGTTGTGCTTGAGTTAGATTGATATTATTAACTCAAGATAATCTTTCATTGAAGCCATAATTTACATAGCAAAAAATATGTCTCCTGGCGTTAGTTTAGATAACCTGATAATAAATTTCATTAACAAAATCTATTTTTATTCTATCTGATGAACCAAGAAGCAGCATTACATCAAAGCTACCCAAATTTTCAGTATGAATAAAATATCTTATTGCATAATTATGATCTTCAGCTGGAACCACAATATGCTTAGCATCTATTGTCCAATTACCAGAAATGTTTTTAAGGTCGGTAAGTTGAGTTTCAAGCTCATCACTCTTAGCTACCAAAACTTTACCATTAGCAGTTTTAGTGAATTCTGGTGAGAATAAGTTTTCTATTAAAACTTTATAGCATTGCTCTACATTCTGGCCAAAATCGTTCTGAAATTTATTATATTTTTCTGCAATGTTATCTGTCATAATAATTTAACTCCATAATTTATTTAATTAAGTATCTTTCTATTCTTTTGAATAAATATTATTTTTAAATAGTGTCTCAAATCCCAGTTTTTGATAAATAGAAAGTCCTGATTCAGAGGACTCTAGGAAGCAATGAGTAGCTCCAAGTTTTTTAGCTTTCTGTAATGCATAAGTCATAAGGTGAGTGGCGTAGCCTTTACCCTGAAACTCTGGTAGCGTTGCTACATCATCGATTCTAGCAATATTATCATGTAGCGATAAGGTTATGGATGCAATTGGCTTTTCTTGCTTGTATAAACTAAAGTGATGAAGCTTAGCCTTCCTACTTTGCGCCAGTTTATGAGTTTCTGCATATTTGACAATTAGTTCACCTGCGGTAGCAGAGAATGCAATTAAGGGCGTCATCCAGTCGTTTAATTTATCATCACTTGCTTTAATAATAGTTCCGTCAGAAAGTTCCGTGGTATTTATAGTATTTTGTAAGTCAAAAACCATCGCAACAGTTTTATCAGTCGGAAAATAGCCAGCAGCTTCAAAAATATTGTTATTTTCAGTAATGCAGAATTCTTCTGGAATAATTACAATAAATTCAAGATTCTCTTGATCATAAAATAGCTTAGCAGAACTTAAATTTTCATCTAATGACTTTGGCTGTTTTTTAATATAAACAATATTTAAATCAGCTACTGGAACACCAGTCATATACAGGGTAGCATCATCATCTAGATTCAAGAATTTCTTCGAGATGCTCTTAAAAAAATAATCTTCAGCTTGGGCGTATAATTGTTGAGATTTAGTCATTTATAGTTCTTAAAACTGAGAATGAATATTTTTAGGAATTGTATAGTAATAAATTGTTTTTGCAAACTTATCATAAACTTTGACAAATATAAGTCATACATACTAATCTGGATTAGATTTTATAGGAGAAAATATATGAATTTTGAGAATAAATTAGTAGTGATTGTTAATAAGGATATCGAAATTGGCGTAGCGATGAATGCAGTTGCTCATCTTTCTTTGGCGATAGGAACAATTTTAGGTAAAGATGCGTTATTTATAAAAGAATATAAAGATGCTAGCGGTAATAATTGGCCAATCTCTGGAGCGCCATATATTATTTTACGGGGAAAGTCCGGAGAAATTCGTAAATCCATTATTGCGGCAAAGGAAATTAATGTTATGCAAATTGCCTTCACTGAAACCATGATCGGTGGTGATGCATATACTGAAGAATTAGCAAGGACTGCCAAATTAACACAAGAGGAACATTCGTACTATGCCGCCGTTTTATATGGCCCATGGGAAAAAGTTAGCCAGATTACTAAGAAACTTTCGTTATATAAGTAAGTAAATCTGTGAACTAAAGAATTAAGATACGAATAATACTTATAATCCCATTAATTAATGCAGCGATTGTTATGTGCATCTATCAGTTTAAAAAAAATGACCTAAATCTTACTTGGGATTTTAAAACTACGTGATTGGAGATGGCAATAATCCTAAAGATAAAGAGTCCTTCGCTGAATAAAAATTCACATAATATAAAAAAACTTATTATTTTTCTTGGCTCAAATATGAAAACTCTTTGCTCATAAAGCTAGATATATTTTGTAAAGAAACTCTATCTTTTATAATCAACAACACGGTATCATCGCCAGCAATAGTTCCTAATATTCCTAATTCATTTTTATCCTTAGGTGAAAAAGATACAAATCTCTGATCAAAAAAATAAGCTAAACTACCTGCTTGTCCCGGATGAGTGTGTAATACAATAAGGCCAAATTCTGAAATCTGCATGCTTAAGATTATGGGTAGGTGAGGCTTAAAATCGATTATTTTGTAAATTCCAGCAACTTTAGCTATTTTAAGTTTTTTGAGCTTTCTTGATAAAGTGGCTTGAGGGATTTGATATCCTCTAACTTTAAGCGCTTCTTGTAGTTCGCTCTGTTCGGTATAGTCAAAATTTTGAACTATATTTAAAAGATGCTCATCTAAAACTTTACTTTCTTCCATAGACTTTCTCGGCTACTAGAGTTTATATTCATTATTATTGAATTTATATTCACTTTTCTATTGACGTTATAATAAATATTTATTATAAATGAGTAAAATATGAATAAGGATTCAATTGTGAAAAAGAATATTAAAAATATAACATTATTACTTACGCTAATATTATATGGATGTAGCGAGGGTAAATCAAGTAATAATATCAAATTTTCAACTTCTGCTGAATATCCTCCTTTTGAATATCATCAAAATGGAGAAATAAAAGGATTCGATATTGATTTAGCTAAAGCAATCGCTAAAGAATTAGGAAAGGAGGCTGTTTTTGAAGATGTTCAATTTAGTTCAGTATTACTTGCGCTTCAAGATGGATCAGTTGATGCGGCTATTTCAACAATTACTATTACTAAAGATAGACAAAATAATTTTGACTTTTCGGATCCTTATTACGTTGAAAGTATGGCGATAGTATTTGAAAAAACTAAGCCAATACTTGATAAAGCCCAATTATCTGGTAAAAAAATTGCCTGCCAGCTTGGTACAACGATGGAAATATGGTTAAAAACTCACTATCAAGATGTTGAGATAATTGCAATGAATAATAATAATCAAGCTATAGAAGCTCTCAAGGTAGGTCATGTGGATGGTGTTCTAATTGATCAAATGCAAGGTGCGGTTTTTAGTAGTAAAAACAGTAATTTAGATTATGCAGTTATAGGACAGTCTGAAACGGGTTATGGTATCGCATTCAAGAAAAACTCTCCTTTAAAGAATCAAGTCAATAAAGCCATACAAACTCTTGAAGCTAATGGAGAAATGAAAAAAATGAAGCAAAAATGGTTGGAGAATACTGAATGGAAGAATTAATCTCATTTCTTTTTTTTATAGGTAAAGGTGTTGTTGTAAGCACTCAACTGTTATTAGGAGGTATTTTTATTGGTTTCTTATTAGGAGTGTTTTTTTCTTTAATGCGGTATAAAAAAATTGGATTGACAGTTATCAACAGACTTATTTCTATTTTGAGAGGAACTCCTCTTATTTTGCAACTTAGTATTGTTTATTTTTCTGTTCCTGGATTAATAGGGATTAAATTTACTATTCTAACAGCTGGTATCATTACTTTTGGTTTAAATAGCTCTGCATATATAGCTGAAATCTTAAGGGCTGGTATTGAAAGCATTCCTAGCGGGCAATTTGAGGCGGCTAAAACCTTAAAAATTCCTACTTTTTATGTATGGAAAGATATTATTTTTCCTCAAGTTATTAAAAATATTCTACCGGCTATGATTAATGAGATTATATCTTTATTAAAAGAAACTGCATTAATTTCTACTATAGGAGGAATGGATATTATGAGAAAAGCTCAAGTTTTATCTGCAGAACAATTTACCTATTTTATGCCTCTATGTGTAGCGGCTATATATTATTACGCTTTAGTATTATTTATTGAATATATAGGTAAAAAAATAGAGCAGCAGGGTTGTTATGATAAAAATTAATCAAGTTTGTAAAAAATTTGCTGAAACTGTAGTACTTGATAATATTAATATTACTCTTGAAAAGAATAATATTGTTGGTCTTGCCGGTAGCTCTGGTAGCGGAAAATCTACATTGTTAAGATGTATTCAAAAGTTAGAAGCGATTGATTCTGGCTCTATAGAATATGATGGCGAAGCGGGCTTTATGTTTCAAGATTTTCAGCTTTTTCCGCATATGGATGTTTTAAATAATCTTATTTATGCACCTAGTCTGGAAAATAAAAAGCAAGACTATATAAAACAGGCTATGGCTATTCTTAAGGATCTAGGTATTGAGAATAAAGCCAATGAATATCCAGAGAATCTTTCTGGAGGTCAAAAACAACGGGTAGCACTCGCTAGAAGCTTAATGATGTCACCAAAAATTTTACTATGTGATGAGCCAACTTCTGGTTTAGATGTAGCCACAATTCTTGATGTAATAACATTATTAGAATCAGTAAAGAATGATCAGGTTACTATGGTTATAGCATCACATGATTTAGACTTTCTTACTAAAATAGCTGATCGTATCTTGGTATTAAAACATGGTAAAATTGTAGCAGATATAGAACCAAAATTATTAGAAGATCCTATTCATTATTTAAAGAACTATTATTAAAGGAAGGGCATTATGTCAAAAAATATTAAAAAAATTATCCTTGCATATTCTGGTGGGCTAGATACATCAGTAATGATTCCGTGGCTTAAAGAAAATTATAGTGGTGCAGAAATTATCGCTGTAACTGTAGGTCTTGGACAATCTGAGGATCTAGAGGCAATAAAAAATAAAGCACTGAAGAGTGGCGCATCGTCTGCCTATGTTTTGGATGTAGAAGAAGAATTTACTACTGAGTATTTATGGCCGTTGGTAAGGGCAGGAGCTCTCTATGAAGAGCAATATATTTTAGGTACTATTTCGAGGCCTCTAATAGCTAAGAAACTTATTGAAATTGCTTCGCAAGAAAAAGCTGATGCTATAGCGCATGGGGCGACAGGGAAGGGTAACGATCAAGTGCGGTTTGAATTTACTATCAAGGCATTAGCTCCACATTTACAGATCATCGCCCCTTGGAGAAGTTGGGAAATAAAGTCAAGGCAAGATGCAGTTGAGTATGCTCAAAAACATAATATCGAAATTTCGGTAACGCCAAAGTCTCCTTACTCAAGAGATCAAAATATTTGGTATATTTCTCATGAAGGAGGGGTGTTAGAAGATCCAGCTGCAGCTCAACCTGAAGATTTATTGTTAATAACTTCTGCGCTTGAACAAGCACCTGATATTGCTGAAGTAATTACGATAGATTTTGAGCATGGAGTGCCAGTAGTTCTTAATGGGCAAAAATACGCTCCGGTAAAATTACTAACCGAGCTCAATAAACTTGCTGGAAAGCATGGTATTGGTGTAGAAGATATAGTAGAAAATAGACTAGTTGGAATGAAAATTAGAGGAGTTTATGAAGCGCCTGCAGCAGCAGTTATATACAAAGCGCATCACATGCTTGAAACATTATGCATAGACAAAAATATGCTTCATCTTAAGCAATCGCTTAAACAGCAATATGCGAATATTGTCTATGAAGGTCGGTGGTTCACTCAAAGCAAAGAAGCTTTAGATGCATTTTTTGAAGTTAGCCAAAAAAATGTTACCGGTTCCGTAAAACTTAAATTATATAAAGGAAATATGATCCCTGCAGGAATGACTTCGCCATATAGCTTACATAACCCTGATCTTGCAACATTTGAAAAAGATGAAGTATATAATCAAGCCGATGCTGAGGGTTTTATAAATCTATTTTCTTTGTCGGCTAAAGTATATGGTATGGTTCACAGAGGAAATAAAAATGACTAATAAAACATGGGGAGGTAGATTCAAAAAAACTTTGGATCCCAGAGCGGCAAAATTCAATGCATCTTTATCATTCGATTATGTGCTTTATGAATATGATATTTTAGGAAGCTGCGCACATGCAAAAATGCTAGGTAAACAAGGTTTGTTAAGCCAAATAGAGGTTGATACAATTTGCACTGCTCTTGCAGAAATTAAGCTTGAACTAGAACAAAATTTACATATTTTAGATGAATCATATGAAGATATTCATATGTTAATTGAGCAGCTATTGATTCAAAAAATTGGCGATACTGGAAAAAAGCTCCATACTGGCAGAAGTAGAAATGATCAAGTTGCATTAGATTTAAGGCTTTATGCGCGGAACTGTGGGCTAAGCATAGAAGCTTTGCTTGATAGTTTGACGATAATACTTGATGAATTTAAGGCAAAATATCAAGATAATATAATGCCTGGATATACTCATTTGCAACAAGCTCAACCAATAGCCTTAGGTGAATATTTTGGTGCTTATTCATCAATGTTTAAGCGTGATTCAAGTCGGTTAAAAGATTGGTATAAAAGGATGAATTTTTCACCACTTGGGGCAGGGGCATTAGCAGGAAGCAGTTTACCTTTAGATAGAAAAATGGTTGCAGATGAACTTGGCTTTACTGATGTAGTAGAAAATACTATCGATGCAGTTAGTGATAGAGATTATGTGATGGAGTTTTGCGGTGCCGCTTCTATTATTATGGTTCATTTATCTAGAATATGTGAAGATCTGATTATTTGGGCTAGTCAGGAATTTAATTTTATAACTCTAGATGATGCTTTCGCTACCGGATCATCACTAATGCCTAATAAAAAAAATCCAGATATATTGGAACTAATTCGGGGGAAGAGTGGACGTGTGTTTGGTCATCTAATAGGAATTTTAACCGTAATGAAGGCTTTACCGTTAGCTTATAATAAAGATATGCAAGAAGATAAAGAAGGCTTTTTCGATACAGTAACCACTTTAGTTGCTTGCCTTGAAATTATTACAGCTTTTCTTCCTAGTGTTAAGTTTAATTTAGAGGTAATGGATAAAAGCGCTAAATCTGGTTATTTGGACGCTACTAAAATTCTTGAAACTTTAGTTTTAAAAGGAGTTCCCTTTAGAGATGCTCATCATCAGGTAGGGGAGTTAGTAGCAGAAGCAATGAATAAAGGTTGCTCGTTAAATGAAGTATTAAAGGAGAAAAAATAAATGAATAAGCATGAATTAAAGGCAAAAATTCCTCATTTTATTACAGGAACAGAGCTAGATACTAGTCAGATTAGAGCTATTTTGGATACGGCTAAGTTATTGAAACAGGTCCCAGAAAAATATAATAATCTCCTTGCAGGCAAAAGCTTAGCTGCGCTTTTCGAGAAAGCTTCTTTTCGGACAAGATTTAGTTTCGCGTTGGCTATTCAAAGCTTAGGTGGAATATATGTTGAAAGCGTTAGTAATACCCGTAAATCCGAAGAGCCAAGAGATTTAATCAAAGTACTTAATGGATATACTGATTTTGTTATGATAAGAACTCATGAGGATAGCATTTTTGAAGAAATGGTTCAATATTCTACTATACCAATAATTAATGGTTTATCAGAACTCTATCATCCATGTCAAATTTTAGCTGATTTACTTACTATGGAAGAAAATTTTGGTTATTTAGATGGCTTAAGCTTAACCTATATAGGCGATGGAAATAATATATTACATAGTTTGATGCTTTTATGTCCTCAATTTGGAGTGAAGATTAAATATTGTTGTCCAAAGCAAAATCAACCTAAGCAAGAAATTGTACTTCAATCTAATCAAGCTATGGTACAAAGCTATTCTTCACCACAAGAGGCTGCTTATCAATCAGATGCAGTTTACACTGATGTATGGACTAGTATGGGTTTTGAGGGAAAAATTCAGGAGAATAATTTTACTCATTTTCAGGTTAATGAAGAATTAATTACTCACGCAAAATCAGAAGCGATATTTATGCATTGCATGCCTATGGAAAGAGGTAAAGAAGTTTCGGCTACATTGCCGGATACTACTGCTTCAGTGATCTATAAGCAAAGTGAAAATAGATTACATGTGCAGAAAGCTTTATTATTGTTTTTACAAGGACGATGTTAATAAATTTTTCTTTGAAGACCATACGCATGTCATTAATTTTTTGCTTATTAGAGTACTATTTAAAAAATAATACCCACTCCATCACTTATTATCACTTTTATGATTGGTGGTTTTTGATTTTCCTGCAAAACGATTATCTTGTCGCTTATTATTTTTATTTCTAATTGATGTGGAATTATTATTCCTTTGCTCAAATTTCCCTGCTCTTTTTGGTTGATTACGTTCGAGGCGGTTATCTGGAAGCGCTACCATTTTTTCAAGTATTGGAGTAGGGGTTACATTTATTTTGAATTTAATTAATTTTTCAATATCTAATAGTGGTTTTCTTTCTGTTTCTTTATCATAAAAGGTAAAAGCAATACCACCAGCACCTGCGCGTGCAGTGCGGCCAATACGGTGCACATAACTTTCAGGTTCACTCGGTAGATCATAATTAATAACATGGCTAATATTATCAACATCTATACCACGAGCAGCTATATCAGTGGCGACCAAAACCCTAATTTCACTATTTTTAAATGCTTCTAAAGCTTTTTGACGAGCAGATTGTGATTTGTTGCCATGTATTGCTAAAGATAAAATACGTTCAGAATCTAATGCCTGCACAATACGGTTAGCACCATGTTTAGTTCTGCTAAAAACAATTATTTTATCGAGTTTCTCATTTTTTAATAAATTTATGAGTAAGGCACGCTTATCATTTTTATCAACATGATATAAAGTTTGAGTAATTTTTTCTACGGTAATTACTTCAGGTGTAACGGTAATTGTTTTAGGGTTTTTTAAGATAGCGTTTGCAAAACTTCTGATTGAATCAGGCATAGTCGCTGAAAAAAGCATGGTTTGTCTTTCTTTAGGTATTTTAGCTATAATTTTTTTAATATCTTGAATAAAACCCATATCAAGCATACGGTCTGCTTCGTCTAAAACCAAATAAGATACCCCAGAAAGATTGATATAACCTTGCTCCATTAAATCAAGTAATCTGCCTGGAGTTGCTATAACTAAATCTACGCCTTTAGACATCATTTTAATTTGTGGATTTTCACTCACTCCGCCGAAAATAGTGGTTTGGCGCAGGGAAAGATTTTTACCATATATTTTACAATTATCAGCTATCTGAATTACTAATTCTCTAGTTGGAGCAAGTACCAAAGCTCTGGTCATCCGAGGTTTTGGATTTGACTGACTAAGATATAAATGTTGTAAAATAGGAATTGCAAAGGCAGCGGTTTTACCTGTTCCAGTCTGAGCAATGCCAATTAAATCGTTATTGTTAAGTAATATTGGTATAGAATTTTGCTGAACTGGAGTTGGTGTAATATAACCGTTTTTTGCAAGCTCAATTTTAATAGGTTCGATAATATTAAGATCGTTAAAAGTATGATTAGTCATAATGTTTCCTTTTGCTTAAGCCTAAGCAATATAGATCGTTGCTGTAAACCAGCGAAAAGGAAAACATATGTTTTGTGAATTTCTCAGGAGACTTATAGAATGCTAAAAAAGCATAATTTCGCGTCATCAAATGATCTACTGAAATATCTGCTATAGATGTATAAAAGTCAAGTAAAACATTAAAACCTATCAGTCATTTATATCCTTATTATTTTCATTAAATAAATTATAATAATACAAAAGTTATGAATATTAGCGATATTAGCGAAGCTATAGAACTTATCGCCACGGTCGTTTTTACAGTATTCTGTTCAATTGAGAATTGCTTCGCTATAAAATATACGATAAAAGCTGTAGGAGCAGAGGCGCTAATTACTAGAGCATTAAGCCAATATCCATCTAAGTTAAATATATATTTACCAATATAAAAAGCAATAAGAGGATGAATCACATTTTTTATACCAACCATAAATAATAAATTTTTATTTATATTTTCTTGAGCTAATTTAATACTGGCTAAACTTAAGCCAAAAGTAAACAAAGCTACGCTAGAAGCACTACTACCTATGTTTTGAATCGTTATTGTTATAACTTGAGGTGGGATAAATCCTAAATAGTTACATAATAATCCAAGAGTAGGCATAGCAACTAAAGGAGTAGATAGCACTGTTAACATATTTCTTAAGGTAGATTTTTCTTTATGGTTAATAAAGCATAAAATAGTTATAAATATAGGTTGTATTAAAATTACCTGGAGAAGATTTCCTATCACTCCTGCCACTGGATTTCCTAGTAAATAAGTTAATACTGGCACAATGTACATAGCATTATTTACATAGCCAGAAGCTAATATTTTTAAAAGTAGAGAAGATGCATTATCTTTTTTGTAGATGATAAATACTATAATAACTATAGCAAGAAATGAGAATAGATAACTAAAAATATATTGTGAATGGATTAAGACCCTAAGGTCGTAATTCAAGGCCGAAGAAAATAAATAACATGGCATTGCTATTTTAAATAAAAATATTTCAAATCCTTCTATTTGAGCATGATTAAGCAATTTCTTTTTTTCACAAGCAATCCCCAAGAAAATAATTATAAAAATGATAAATAGAGATTGTATAAGATTCATAATTTTTTCTGATCATTTATGTTACTGAGTAATACAGCATACACCATCTTTCGCTTACTTGTAATGGTTCTATGATTGAATTCTGCATAAATCTGTTAAAGCTATTATGATTCATAGATTAGTATCAAAATTAAAAATATAACGTTTTGGCTGCGCTTTATCATAATCGATAGTTTTGATTTCTTCGGTGTAATTATTGCCTGAAAAAGCAGCAATAGTCTTGCGCCAAAAAGCCAATGCCGGTTTATTTTCCGGAATTACTGAAACTTCCCATCTACCTGGATTATTAAGCCAAATTTGCTTGGCGACATGTGCAGCAATGTTTTTACCTTGGAATTTAGCTAAAACAAAAAACTCTCCCATATTCCAGTCTACATTAAGCGATGTAGCTTGCTTATCTAATAAAACAAAGCCAACCAATTCATTATCTTCAAGCTTAACCAGATAAGCTCTTTTATCATCATTTTCAAAATATTTTTTTAAATCAAAGCATTCATATAGCCCATCTTCTGGTACCGCCCAATCTTTAGAAATAAAACCACAATAGCGAGAGAGGTCATAAACATAAAATCTTGCTAAATTTTGGATAACTGGGTAATCAGCTAAGCTAGCAGGGGTGATATTAATTTTATTTATATAATTCTGATTCATTATTTTACCTTGAGGAATTGCTTTGTGCCCATTTATCTGACGCCCCTTCGTAAGCTAAGTTGCACTAAAAAATTGACGCCACCTCTTCTATAACAACACTTCGGAACATAATTCTTGATCGCCTAGAATTATACATATAGCCTTAAAATTATCATGAGATGTAGTGAAGAGATGTTCTTTAGTATAGTTGCCAATGTTATGTTCGGTACAAATTTTGTTCAAAATCTTTTTTTGAAATTCTTGGGTAAGATTATTAATATCTTTACTACATAAAGAAGTAATTTTTTCATTATATAAATGATGATTAGGATCATTTTTTAAATAATAGAAGCCTTTTATAAGAATTTCTTTAGTGTAATTAGATGCATAAGGATATAGAAGACTAAATTCTTCTTCCAGTAGTTCTAAAATAGCACTACATAAAGAAAAATATTTTACGAGTGATAATAATATTTGATTATGTTCTAACCCAACGCTGTTAAGAATTGTTTTTAATCCTGTGTAAATCATACCAGCTTTGAAAGAAGATTCCATGGTTGGTAGCTTCATAAAATAAATCCCTAATACCAATCCATAGAATTAATTACACCTATCCAATTTATCATCGATTCAGGTGCTCGTCCACTAAGATATAGGCTTAAGTGTACTCACAACTTGAATCTGATGAGTCTATTTTAGTTCCAAAAATGATATTATTGCAAGTGTAAAATTAGAAAATTTTTGGAAGATAGAACTTGAATATAATAGCCACACCCAAGCCTCAGCAGAATAATTAATGTATTATTAATTTTCAAATGATATAA
>CANDYO010000013.1 GCA_947424995.1 Rickettsiales bacterium
GAAGTTTTATCAACAAACTTACCGGCAATATGCATAGCAAAAAAACTACCCATCCCACCAATAAGATAAATACTTCCAACTTCAGCACGAGGAAAATTTAAGTTAAGCTGAATAAAAGGCGAAACATACGGAATAATCATAAAGGCTGCAATAGAACCTAGACAAGATGAAGTAAAGGCCAAAAGATATACCGGCTTATTAAATAGGCTTCGATAAGTAACTTTGTTTATGTTATTCTTAGATATATGGATGGTTATTTTAGGCATGTAAATCATTATTAAAATAACTGCTATCATTCCAAGCAATGCTACCATATAAAAACTTGAATGCCAGCCAAAACGCATTGATAATTCTAAACCAATGGGTACGCCAAATATAGCAGCAAGAGAAAATCCGCTCATCACCTTGCCCATCACTGCTCCACGTCTTTTTTCATCAAAAAGATCAGCGACAATAGCGAAGCAAATTGATGTTGCTGGCCCACCAAAGGAACCAGCTAAAAAGCGTGAGGCGATAATTGACTCAAGATTCCAAGCATTAGCTGAAAAAATATTAGCAATAACTAAACCAACCATGGTAAAGAGCAAAACTTTCTTACGCTCGAATCGATCAATAATAGTAGAACTTAAAATACCAGAGAACGCAGCTGCAAAAGTATAGCTACTAGCTATCCAACCAAGATTAGATTCTAAAATACCAAGCTCTAGAGCAAAGTCTGGCCCTAAGGGCATAACTATCATAAAATCCAGCACATCAATGAACTGAACTAAAAATAAAATTAGAATAATGATAGTTTCGGGAATATTCTTCATGAGCCGCAGCATTGCTAAAAGGAAAAAGATTAAGACTATTGTACAAGGTTACAGCTGGAACTAAAAGCCAAGCAAAGGCGTCACCCTTGGCCGAAGGCCGAGGGTCCAGTTTAAATCTCTAAAGCCTATTGAGATTAAAGGTTCTTAAAAGCTTTCAACTGGACCTTAGCCACCAGCTAAAGCTGCTGGCAAAGATGACGACCTAGCACGCTTTTAGTAAAATCTTAGCTCGCGCAAGTGGTCCTAAATTAGAAAGGCATTATATTGTAAAGATCTCTTATTTGCAAGTATCTTATGCACCTTGTTACAAAATAAAAGTTAAAAAATATTAATATTTTAATTGACAATTAATAATATATAGCTTAAATATTAGGATTATTGCAATACTTATGTATTCCGACAAAGTTAAACCAGTCTATTAATTTATATTGGTTTGTTTTAATCAATTACAATAAATGAAGGTATTAAAATGACTATGACATCTATCGACGATAATTTAAAAAACACTAATGATAAAACAACTGATTTTGCAAATAACTTGTTCCCTTATCTATGCACAGGAATAGTTATTTTGGGAGGGATCGGAAGTGTTGTCATGGCCAATAGCCTTGATCAATATATTCCTGGTAGCAGCTTTAATATAGACGATTACATTTCATAATTACTATGGTTGCGTAGGTCATTGGTCACTTACTTCAAGTTATCTATAATTCACGCAACCAACTTACTCTAATATACCTCATGCAATAGTCACTATAACCTAAGTATTTCCACCTTTATATCTAAGAAGTTATTTACAAGTAGTAGATAAAAAAATATGGTATAAATGGAGCAGTTACTCTAGTAATATAAATTCAGGTTATCGATTATGAACTTAAATCCATTTATTAATTTAATTAGCAACGTTATATCTTTGTATTCATTCTCATTACTAGTTTGGCTAGTATTGAACTGGTTAATCAGATTTGATATAATCAATGGCTATCAAAGCTTTGTTAAACAACTTATGAATTTAGGTAATCGTCTGTTTGAACCTGTATTGTCTCAGATAAGAAGAATTATGCCATTAATGTTCGGAATAGATTTATCTCCAGTGATATTGTTATTACTACTTAACTTTGCTAAAGAATTTTTATATACTTACTTATATAAATTTTAATTTTAAAAGATTTTAAAACTTAATGCTTTTAGCTCTAGCTTTTTTATTCAGTTTCTTTTGTTATCATCTAGCGAAGCGTAGAATAATATTCTTAACTTCTCGCTATAGAATTAAAGCAAGATCCCTCCCTGGATATTATGGTATAAATATTGCTATATGGAATCTATCTGCATCGATTCTTGCTATGTTTATCATATGGGTATGTGAAGTTTTAGGTTATCAAGTTAATTACGCTTACGGGTATTTAGCTGTAATCTCAATTTTCACTATTCTGTTAGTATATATATTCGCTGCACTTAAAGGAAGATTCAGAGCCCAAAGTTATTTCGAGCTAACTCTTAAGTGGCTATTAAACCTAGCAGCACTAGTATCTATTCTGCTAACCATCTCAATATTATTCACTATTCTTTTTGAGTCGATTAAATTCTTTAATCTAGTCCCTATTGAACAATTTATTTTAGGAACGAAATGGTCTCCTCAATCTGCTGATTTTTCTAATGAAAATGTTTTTGGGGTGTTACCAGTTTTAACTGGAACCTTGTTAATTACTTTTATTGCCATGGTAGTTGCCATACCTTTAGGGCTGTTATCAGCAATATATTTAACCGAATATACTAGTAAATCAGCTAGAAATATTATTAAGCCTAGCTTAGAAATTTTAGCTGGCATTCCAACTGTAGTATATGGTTATTTTGCCGTACTTATCATGGGACCATTCATTAGAGCCGTTGGCGAAAAGGTCGGATTAGATGTTTCAACTGAAAGCGCTTTATCAGCAGGCTTAGTAATGGGAATAATGATTATTCCATTTATCTTATCACTTAGTGACGATGCAATCGCAGCAGTTCCACAAAACTTACGCGATGCAGCACTTGCTCTAGGCTCAACTAAAGCTGAAATGATCACTAAAGTAGTCTTACCAGCCGCTTCATCTGGAATAACTAGCGCTATTTTACTAGCTATTTCTAGAGCAGTTGGCGAAACTATGATTGTAACCATGGCAGCTGGTATGAATGCTAGACTTACTTTGAATCCTTTAGAATCAGTCAGCACTTTTACAGCGCAAATTGTGGCATTATTGGTAGGGGATCAAGAATTTGACAGCCCTAAAACTCTGTCTGCTTTTGCTCTAGCTTTAACCTTGTTTATAATTACCTTATTTTTGAACCTTTGGGCAATGATCGTTATAAAAAGGAATAAAAAGAGATATGAATAAGTACAAATCCGTAAAAAGAAGATATAGGCTAGATAGTACCTTAAAAAATTTAGGTATTACCGCTATTGCTATCGCCTGTCTTTTTTTAGTAATTTTACTTGGATCGATTATTATTAAGGCTAGCTCTGCATTTACAGTTTATGAAATAAGAGTAGACTTTCCCAAATCTAATGAATCAAGTAAACTACTTAGCGAAAATGAAGCGCGTAAGTTTTTACAGAATTATATTAGTCCAGCAACCAATTATTTAGAATTTTTTAGCATTGCTGCACCTGAAAAAATCATTAACTTGGCTAAGCAAAGAAAATTGGAAGGACCAATTTGGCTACCAGCTTCAGCCAAACTAAATGATCGACTAGCTGGATATAAGGGTAAGGAATTTTCAATTCTAGCAGAACAAGTTATTACTAAGCTCAACGTCCAAAAAGTATTTAATTATAATTTTTTTATTGGCCAAGAATCACGCGAACCCGAACTTGCTGGTATCGCTACCAGTTTTATTGGCTCAATGTATAGTATTTTTATTTGCATTTTAGTATCTTTGCCAATATCAGTGTGTGCAGCAATTTATCTTGAAGAATTTGCACCAAAAAATATCATTACCAGCCTAATCGAAATTAATATTAATAATCTAGCTGCAGTGCCTTCAATAGTATTTGGTCTATTAGGCTTAGCAGTATTAATCAATATTTTTAATTTACCTAGATCAGCATCGATTACAGCAGGAATAACTTTAGCTATGATGATCTTGCCTGCAATGATTATTACTACCAGACAAGCCTTTAGAACAATACCTACCGCTATTAAGCATGCTGCTTTAGCATTAGGGGCAACTAAAATGCAAGTTATCTTGCATCACACATTACCATTAGCAGTGCCAGGAATTATGACTGGAGTTATTCTAAGTATAGCTCGAGCTATTGGTGAAACAGCTCCTTTAATTTTAATTGGCATGGTAGCTTTTATTGTAGACATCCCCAGTAATATTTTTGACCCTGCAACCGTTATGCCAGTTCAAATATTTCTTTGGGCAGATAGTCCTGAATATGCATTTCAAGCTAAAACTGCAGCGGCTATATTAGTATTGCTATGCATTTTGATTCTTATCAATATGATAGCAGTATATATTCGTAAAAAATATGAACATCGGTGGTAAGAAAATTATGACTAGCAAAGATATAAAAATTTCAGCACGCAATGTAGATCTTTATTACGAAGATAAGCAGGCTTTATTTGATATTAATATAGATATTCATACTAATAAAGTAACCGCTTTTATTGGTCCATCTGGCTGTGGTAAGTCTTCTTTCTTGCGCTGTATTAATAGAATGAATGATACAATTCCTAGCTGTAGAGTAACTGGCAGACTATTAATTAATGGTCGCGATATTAATGATAAATCAATTGATGTGGTGAAGCTTAGAACTTCTGTTGGAATGGTATTTCAAAAACCAAACCCTTTTCCTAAATCTATCTATGATAATATAATTTATGCTCCAAGTATTCACGGAATAGTCGGAAATAAAGCTGAAAAAGATCGTATTGTTGAAGAAAGTTTAACTAAAGCTGGCCTATTTGAAGAAGTGAAGGATCGTTTAGATAGTCTAGCTACTGCACTTTCTGGCGGACAGCAGCAAAGATTATGTATTGCTAGAGCAATTGCCATTAATCCTGATATTATTTTAATGGATGAACCTTGCTCAGCTCTAGATCCCATCGCTACAGCAAAAATTGAACGATTAATCGATGATTTAAAAAATAATTATACCATTATAATTGTTACTCATTCCATGCAGCAAGCCGCACGTATTTCAGAATATACGGCCTTTTTTCACTTAGGTAGGATTATTGAATATGGTCATACTGAACAAATATTTACTAACCCTAAATCTAAACAAACTCAAGATTATATAACTGGTAGATTCGGCTGATTAGTTGGCCAAACGACACCAATCTTCGATTGGCTTTTATTAACTTTTGTGCCATGTACTAAGCATTGAACCACAACTATTAACTACTCATCCTTTATCACCTTATTCCGTCCCTGTTGCTTTGCTATATAGAGTACTTTATCAGCTCGGTTAATGAGATCCTCAACAGTCTCTGGCACTCTAAGCATAGCTACGCCAAAGCTAGCCGTATTTACCAAAGAATTAACTTCTAGCTTAAATACATATGGGATAGCTTCAATAGATTTACGAATTCTTTCAGCGATTATATACGCTTGATCAAGCTCTGTATCTGGCAAAAGAAATACAAATTCTTCGCCACCAAAACGAGCTAAAACATCATTTCCACGAATCATTTTTTTTAGTCTCTGAGCTACTTGCTTTAATACCTCATCTCCTACTAAATGGCCATAAGTATCATTTACTTGTTTGAAATAGTCTAAATCAATCATGATTAAAGACAATGGCTCTTTAGAGGCAGTTGCACGATCATAAAAAGCTGCAGCCTTTGTATTAAAATAATATCTATTATATAGACCAGTTAATGAATCTATATTGGCTAAAGTAATATTATTCAGTAAATTATTTTTTAGCGCATCCTGGAATTTTTTTCTCCGAATTTGAGTTTTTACCCTTAAACGAACCTCTTCTTTATTTAAGGGAGAAACTATATAATCACTCACTCCTAAATCTAGGGACTTAACTATAACCTCATTATCACCTTCTTCAATTAAAGCAACAATAGGTATATTACGAGTGATTTTATTATTGAGTATTTTTACACAAATCCTCAAGCCATCAACATTAATTAATTGTGTACTAACAATAACTAAATCTATATTAGCATTTAAGTATTCGTCTATATTTTTCTTTAGATCCACTTCTATTACATTAGCTTCACTGAGAGTGTTTTTGATAAAACTATACTGAGCCATATCATCATCAACCAATAAAATATTGGCTCCTTCAATTAAATTGGACTCATTACGACTCTCAACAAATTGAATTCCATCTTCACCTTTATCGCGAATTTCATCTATAAGTGATTTTAATCTGGAGTATGACCTAATTCGCGCTAGAAGTGCAACATCCACTATAGGCTTAGTAATAAAATCATCGGCACCAGCATTTAACCCATGAACTCTATTTTCTATATCGCTAAGCGCAGTTACCATAATCACAGGAATATGTGCCGTTTTTGGATTAGCTTTAATTCTACGACATGTTTCAAAACCATCCATTTGTGGCATCATAACGTCTAGTAGAATAATATCTATTTTTTCATGATTAAGAACTTCAAGCGCTTCAAGACCATTACGAGCAGTAAATACTTCATAATATTGATTAGTTAATTTAACTTCTAATAATTTGATATTAGTTTCTAAATCATCTACTACTAAAATTCTAGCGCTCATTGACTATATCCTTATTAAAATTTAGGACTTTTATAGTAGCGAAGTTTGGTAAAGAATTTATTAATGAACTTAGCCTATTTCATCGGCTCTCGATATACGAGCCATACTATCAATTACTTTATTAACAAAACCAGCTTCATTATTTTCATAAAAACTTTTGGTAAGACTTACATATTCATCAATAATTACTTTAGCTGGTGTATCAGAGCTGTATAAAAGTTCTAAACCTGCTAATTGTAAAATTGCTTTGATTACTTTATCTATTTTATCAATATTCCATTTTTCAATTAAGCTGTCTTTAATCAGTTGTTCAATTTCCGGTCTTTTTTCTTCACTTAAAAGCATTAATTGATCTAAAAATTGATCATCAGGAGCATATAGTTCTATTTCTAATAGCTTATCTTGGCTAACTTCTAAATCAAAAATATCTTTATTAAGATATGATCGCTTAACTTTTTTTGCTAACTGAGCTAAGCTACCTTGTTTGTACATATCATATGAATACAGCGCTAGAATAGCTATAAATCTGGTAGCATGGCGATTTGAAAGATTAATAGTATTAACTTCGGTGTCGGGCATTAAAAATTCCTTATTACTTAAACTCAAGACCTTAAAATACCAGATTTCTACAAAGATGGAATATAGAAAAAGAAATTTGATCATTTATTAAGATAATAACTCTTAAATTAAGTACTTGCATCAATAATTATTATTCAGTATTTTGACTAGTATGAATAACCTCAAGGATAAAAATCATGACTACAGAGATATATATAAAACAGCTTCCACATGGTAAGGACTTAAATTTGCCTAGTTATGCTACTTCTCATAGTGCTGGAATGGATCTAATGGCAGCTATCGAGCAAGATATCATTTTAAAAAAATTCGAACGTAAACTAGTTCCTACTGGTATCGCTATCGCTTTGCCAGATGGTTTTGAAGCACAAATTCGTCCAAGATCTGGCCTTGCTTTAAAAAATGGAGTAACCGTACTCAATACTCCTGGTACTATCGATGCCGATTATAGAGGTGAGATTGGAGTAATCCTAATTAACCTCGGTAATGAAGACTTTGTTATTTCAAGAGGAATGAGAATTGCTCAAATGATTATAGCTAGCTATACTCAAGCTCACTTTACTTCAGTTGAAGATTTAAGCATTACTGCTCGTGGTGATGGCGGCTTCGGCTCTACTGGAACCGATTCTAAGTAGAAAAATAATATTACGGTAAGCAAAGCTAAGACCATTTCTAACGTTATCCCTGACGAGGACGAAGTCCGAGATCGGAGATCTCGTAAGGACTAATACTCCTGAGATCCCCGGTCAAAGCTGCTTTAGCAGCTTCGCCAGGGATGACAATTATCCTTCTCTATAATTTATTACTTCACTTCACCTGGATCAACCCAAGAAATATTACCATCAACTCGGTGATATACCACATTTAAGCGGTTACTCATTTTATTAATAAATAACAAAGCCGGTAAATGCGCTAGATCCATTTTCATTATAGCCTCACTTACTGTAAGCTTCTCGATATTGGTAGGTTTTTCAGCAATAGTAACTGGCTCATGATCTTCATGTAACTCTACCTGCTCTTTAGGGACATCAATCACATATTTTATTCCAGACATAGCCATGTCTTCTTCATCTTTTTTGCGATGTTTTATATGAGTTCTAATTTTACCTTTATATTTTCTTAATTGTTTCTCTATTTTTACTATAGCTGTATCAAAAGCAGTATATACATCATCTGATTCGCTCTCTGCTTTAATTAGCCCCATATGACTATCATGAATAATAATATCAGCATGATATAGATAAGTTCTTTTTGAAAAAACTACCTTAGCTTGAGTGATATCATTTAAATAATTTTTTACTCCACTATCCATTCTTGCATGAACATAATCTTGTAAAGATTGCCCCACTTCCATGTGTTTACCAGAAACTGTTGTAACCATATCTACCTCCTTAAATGTTATGTGTATGTATAACTTACTATATTTAATTGGTGAGATTAAACCTATCTCCTAAGTATACCTTACGAACGACTTCGTGACTAATAATTTCTTCCTTAGTTCCTTCAATAAGTACCTCTCCATCATAGATAATATAGGTGCGATCAACTATATCCAGGGTCTCCCTAACGTTATGGTCGGTAATCAATACTCCGATATTTTTGTCTTTAAGATGATGAACTAATTCTTTAATATCAGCTATCGCGATCGGATCAATTCCGGCTAATGGTTCATCTAAAAGAATATACTCTGGCTTGGCAGCAATAGCACGAGCTATCTCCAGCCTTCTTCTTTCTCCACCAGATAAATTAACCGCCACTACATTTTGTAAATGAGTGATAGAAAACTCAGCTAACAATTCTTCTAATCGTTTTTCACGCTCAGCTTCAATTGGCTCAATCGCTTCTAAAATAGCCATAATATTTTGAGCAACTGTTAAACCACGAAAAACTGAAGATTCTTGAGGAAGGTAACCGATACCCAATTGTGCACGACGATACATCGGTAATTTGGTAATATCATGCCCATCTAAAATAACTCGACCATAGTCAGGCTTAATTAACCCACTCACTATGTAAAAACAAGTAGTTTTTCCAGCGCCATTTGGCCCGAGCAATCCTACCACTTCACCTTTTTTTAAGGTTAAGCTTGCTTTGCGAACAACTAAACGATTACCGTATTTTTTACCAATCTCTTTTATTTCTAGCATAATCTACTTTCTAATTTTATTTTAGTGAATTGATAATGATGCGTCGTCCCTGTAAAAGTTCACTAACTAGGTTACGGATTCAGCGTCATCCCTGACGAGGAAAAACTAGGCGAAGCTTAGTTTTAACGAGATCCCAGAGTCTTGGACTTCGTCCTCGCCCAAGATGACGCAAGAAAGGGTTTCATACAAGATATACACTCTTTACTATCTAAAAACCAGCTTATTTATTATCCCTTTTTCTAGTAGTATTCTTATTAGATTTACCTTTAAAATAGCCAGCTATTTTCTCTACAGTTCCCATATCAGGGTTGTCTCCTTCAAAATAACTTGCAATTTTATCAACTTTTTTATTTCTCCAAACTTCAATTTTCTCATCAAAAGCATCAGCTTTATCTTGCCCGGTTGCTTTATCAATGCGTTTCTGCAATTCTTTACCATATCTTGAAGCCTGAAGACCACTTGGTTCATTAGTTGGCTGTGCTTCTCCAAGATGACCTAAAGACCCTGGAGGAAGTGCAACTCCAGCAACAAATTCAGCTGCGTCAAGTGCTCCAACCATTCCCTTCCTAACGTTATTGGCACCTTCTTTAGCCGTTTCATATCCCCAAACGTGTTTAGTTAGCCCTTTATCTAAACTACTTACACCACTTCGCAATTTACCTTTAATCTCTCCCATTTTCTTTGTAAAGCCCTTACCAGCTTTAGTACTCATCGCTAACTCTTTCGCTACTGAGAATGCTTTACCCACATCTTTAGTAATAGAATTGGCAGCATTAGCAAGTGCATTAGCACCACCTGTATTCAGTAAAGTAGCAGTACCAGCCAAACCTTTAGCTAAATCAGGAACTATATCATTAAACTTCAGCATCAAAAAAGTTAAAACTAGTAATATTGATGACTCATTGAGTAACGCGGTGCTAAGAGTATCGCCTTTATAATGAAATGCATCAATTAATGAAGCATCAGACACTGGATCTAAGAAAGGTAAATCAATATAGCGATAGCCCGTACATTCATAAGGACCACAAAAATGTTCAGGATCATTTTCGTCATAATAACCATAGCCAGGAATCGCCATTGTTGCCATTTGGCTATTAAAACTACAAATCATCCAGGCTCTTGAGATCACGAAATCTCCGGTTATTTTCATCCAATCTTCATAACAAGCTTTAAAACCTAGAATTCGATATATTCTATCAACAATAACTTGAATTATTAAATTTAAAGCAGCTAATGCTAGAACTGGCTGAAAAAAATAATTAGCAAATTGATTTATCCAATTTTCAAAAAGAGATCTAGTAGTTTGAAAAAGCATAAACGTAATGAAAACTGGAGCCACTATAATCAATAATGAAATTGCCATATAACCTAATAGGTAAAGTATTACTGCTTTAGCAATGGCAATCGCCACCATAATAAAGGCAATATAAACAATAAATATCACTAAAAATCCACAAGGAAAACTCCATAATAACGCATTTATCTTAGTACTAGTTTCATAAGAAAATAATAAATTTACCAAGCTATCAAAGAAAGAAACTCCACTACCAGCTCCCGTTTCATTTCTAGTCACAATACTGATCACTTCATTTAACCCATCGGTAAAAAAAGTAAAGAAATAATCATTAAATACATTCCAACTAGTTTCAGTAGTGAGTAATTGAATCACAATAACAATTTTAAAAAAATGAGAGATTATTTCTTTCTGAGACATTTGAGTGGTCCCACCAAGATATGCTATCCCCCCAACTATCATATATAGAAGTAATACTAATTTTAAAGAGAGTAGATATTCAGGATTCTCATTAAGCCGTTTGAATGTAGATTCTGCTGCTGAATCAAAGGCAGTGGTTACATTAGAAAGCACGCTGGCAATTGGAGTTGGAACAACACTACCAAAACCTCTTTTTAATGAAAAATGAAAATAACCAGAATTATCATCATAATAACGATCTAATATTTTAAAATAAGCTAGACCATCTTCATATCTGTCTTCTATATCTGTATTCATTCCTCCAGCTTCTTGTCCATCATTCCACATCCCGGTCATGTCCCATAGACCATGAGTGTAAAAACCTGCTGTAGAGGGCACTCTATTCACACTATCATATTGATTAGGATCGGTAATATCAGAGTTTTGAGGATCGGTAATTAGTAAATAAAGCCCTTGTCCTTTTCTAAAGATACATATAGCTTTATCGCTTCCATCATTACTACCATCTGCATTAGTATATTGATCATCTATAGTTTCGTATTTATTAGTTTGGCAATGACAATAGCCCTTAGGAAAAAAACAATCACCTGCCTTCGCTACATTATCGCATATTTTAGATTCTCCCTGACAAGCCCACGAGCTCCAAACAGAAGTTCTATCATCTGTATTACTTAAATTATATGAAGGATTAGTATTATATACCATTATAACTATAGGATCACCGTTATACTTATAGCCAGAAAACTCCCATTCAGCTAACTCATTGTCTTCTGATCCGGTAACATTTTTACCCTTAGCATAAATGGAGAATTTAGGATAACCAAAATCATCTGCTTCTATAGGAGGTTTTGAATCATTACACCCTGATAGAGTCACGCATAGCAACAATAATAAAGCCCATAAATTAATCACTTATTTCTATCTCCATCCTTTTTATAGTCTATGCGTCGACTCTGGAATATCATGTAAAACAGACTCCTCGAGATCCACTTCCTCGTTAAAACCAGTATTACTTAATCACCGACACCACTTCGTATTTTGGCTGCAGATGCAGCTGCATCTTTGCCACCGCCCCCACCATCTTTTTCATCACCGCCTCCTAATGCTGATTTAGCCATAGTAACGCCTTGTTTTACAGTTTTAGCAGCACTATTCATCATATCCACACTAACATTATCAATTCCACTAGCTGCTGCTGTAGCTCCAGTAAGGTGAGCAGTAATCTCCGGTACGTGGTTGATAATACTACGCATCCCCATCAAAAATAATATAATCGATATTAATTTCATCATCATTCCATAAGGATCTATCCCCCCCATAACCTTTAAACCTTGCATACATCCCATTGGAAAATTAGGAATAACTCCATAGGTCCAGCGTTCAACATTAAAAGTTAAATCCCATGCTCCTCCATAACAAATATCAAAATCGGTTGCACTTTGCCATAAAGTCATGAAAATTTGATTAGTTACATAAAGAACTGTAAACATTATCACTGGCTGCAATGCATAATCAACCATATATTTTATCCAGTTCTGGAAAAACTTTCTGGTCCTCTCAAACAGAATCATTACTATAAATAATGGAGCTAAAGATAATAACAAAGCCATTGCCATTAATATTAATAAATAAGATAATAATACCTTAACTAGCACTACTAAATATATTACCATTATCCAAACAAAAACAAAGAAATATACAACTCCGATTACAGAAGGTATAAGGGCAGCCAATCTCTTCCAAGTATCTTCAGCAAAGAATATATTAAATACATCATCAATAAATCCAAAAATTCCAGTCTTATAGGTGCTGCCATCTCCAGTAATTGAAACAACCAAAAAATTACTGCCATCAGTAAACATTTTAAAGAAATAGTCGTTAAAGAAATCCCAATGGTCTGGATCGAATAACTCAACTACTACACCTATTTTAAAAATTCTACCTATAACATCATAAGAAGAAACTGAAGTTAGGCCCAGCATGAATTCAGCTCCATAGACCATAATATATAAAACTAATGACATTTTAATTATATTGAGAAACCGATTATCTTCGATAAAATTAGCATAAATTATTTGCACTGCTTTATTAAGTGATGTAGTAACCGGATCAATAATGCTTTGCATAAATGAAGAGACTTGATCGTTACCTTTTTTAGTGGTCATCTCAACCGATACATTATATTGGCCTACATTGTCATGGTAGTAATCATCTCTAACTTTAAACCAAACTGATCCAGATGCATTAGCGGTCCAAGAATACCCAGGTTCAGTGAGGACCAACGGACTTAAACCAGGAGTTGAGGACACTTCTAAATTACTTAATATTTCTGCATCACTGCTAATAGCAACACCAACTTTAGAATTAATATAATTAACTAATTCTGGATAATAACTACTTATATCGTCATCATATGCATCAAATACTGCCAAAACATCATCTGTATCATTAGGATTAGCTTCACTAATTAAAACTTGCAAAGCACCTCGTGCACCAGGCTGAGCTGCAGCTTGAGATTCACTGACAAAACATGCTTGTGGCACCGTAAGAACATCTAAAGTATATTGTCCCGCTCCGAAAGTACCATTCGCTTGAGCAATACTAAAGCCAATTACTCCCTTAACATTTTCTGGCACCATAAAAACATATTTACCAGGCCCAGTATTATTAAGAGTTGCATAATAAGCGGCATAAACATCAGCATAATATTTTGGATCAAGGCTTATGCTATCTCCATTAGCAAAACTGCTAGGAAGATAGGTTTTAAATAAATCAGGGTAACGAGCATTAGCTATAGGATAATAGTCGCCATCTTTGGCCATATTATCAAGAGTAACAATTTCTTTATTATCTATATATATAGTTAGACCGTAGCCTTGCTTGGCTCTACAATTACCGTTGGCAAATTTGTCATAATCAGTATCTCCACAAATAGGAAGATTTACTAATGTACTAGGATTAACTCCTATACCCACTCCATTATCTGCAGCTGATTCAAAAACTTTAAAAACCAATACTTGCCCAGAATTAACAGACATTGATAAGTTATCACTAAAAAGCGTCTGTATTCCAGCTCCAGGTTTAACCACCATTTGCGGTGAAGAATTTTTATTGTCATAACCTGATGAACAATAATATACTGAACCATAAACACCAACCTGAATTTGTGAATCAGGAACAGTAATTATATTTGGTACAGAAACCCAACGACCGCGGTTATTATACTCACCCATACCATCACATGATCCCAAGGGAATACCATCAGAACCTACAACACCATCAGCATTGCTACATCCATCTGCAAAGACTGTCACTTTTGAAGTTACAGTACTATAAGACGAAGCATCTACGTGTGGTATCGGTATAAGGTCACACTGGCAACTACAACTCGAAAGCAGCACTAATGTCATCAATAATAGATATAGACTTGGGCTTTTCACCTTATTTTATCACCTCGCTTACTACTCCAAATAATAACATATATTTATTAATCTCACTCCTTACCATCGCCACTGCTTACCTTGGCTCCAGATTCAGGATTACCAGTCATTTTAGCTTTAACAAGAGACTTCACTGCCTCCATAGCTTTATTAGCTATAGCCATAGGATCACCGGCTAAATTACCAATATTTGTTCCTCCAGTTAAGTCCATTGCGAACTCAGATAACAATCCAGCAAATTTATAAAATAAATAACCAAATAAGCATAAAGTAAACATACCTGTCATCATATTGCCTACTGTACTTGCACTAATTGTAACAATATTAAAGAAAAGCGCGATAACAGTATCAGTATAGCTATAACCTGCTTTAATTGGCGTAATATAATAACCTATAGTCTCTTCACATGGTGTGACACCTTCTATATTAGTTGGGGGCACACATCCAGGACCAGGGTTACCAGGGTCGCAAAGCATATAAATTGGTACTTCTTTGGTATAACCGCTATATTTTATTACTATGCTTGCCTTAGCGAAATTACAGTCACCAAATATTACTTGATCAAATATAGTGAACATCATCGCAATATAAGCCGCCACGATCATCGGCTGCAATGCGTAAGCAATAAGTAATTTTAACCAGCTATCGTAGTAATGTTTAGTCTGTTCAAATAATGCCATTGGTACAAAAAGAGGCGCCAAATAGATTAAAACAGACACTAAAGTCATCGATATAATGGTAACATTAACAATATATACAACTATAGATAGCAATAATACGGAAAAAATTGTAGAAAAACCTAAAAATATTATTTGAAAGGAAAAGAATGATGGGATCAACAGACCAAGTAATACTGCTGAACCTAACTCAGATATTGCTACCACTGTTGCAGATCCTGCATCAGAAGAATCGCTGTTAATTACATCAGCTGAATCATTTACCCCCGCTGTTATCTTTCCCGCAAGCTGGCTCAGATCAAAACCAAAGTAATATAATATTCGACAATCGATACTATCCCACATCGATAAATAAGCATATTCTGGCTCATAAGTATCCGCATCATACGCACATAACCCAGTAGCTCCGCCTGCAGTATAAATCATAGTGGTAAGAGAAGAAGAACCATTAGTAAAAAATGGAATCATATAGGTTGTTATTCCATCGTCATAAATCGGCTGATTATTTACTCCATATCCAGTGGAAATACCTACTGAAAAATATAGGACTAATATATATTTAGCGCCCATTTTAAAAAACTCACCTTTACTAGGCATATCATGACCCAAAGCCATTTTTATACCAAATAAAATGAGGTAGAGAGCCAATGCAGCTCTAACCGCTTTACGCATAGCATGTTGAAAAGATGGAAAATAACTTACTGTTTGATTGGTATCTCCGCAAGCAGAAGTATCAATAAATATCCTGGCTATACTTTCTTTAACACACTGAATTACAGTTGCAGATATAGGTAAAATACTATGTGATCCTTTATAACCATTATCTGTACAAGAATCCGCTACAAAGCAATTGTCCGATACACCAAAATTTGTACAATCTGGCATATATTTACAACCAATAGCCTGATAGCCTAAAGGAGTATTAAAATAAGCACAAAGCCTATCAATATTTTGCATAACTCTTATGTTTGCTACCGGAAGAATATAAAACTTTGGCCCCCATCCATCAGTATTGGCCCAGTTACAATCCCATTTTTCTGTAAGGTCCACATCAATATATTTATAGCATATCTTGACCCCACCTTTAGGGTTGCAGGCCGTGCTACTAGAGCTACTAGTACAGTTAGTATCACCCTCATCGCAACTCTTAGAATTATGTAATATACCAGGATTACTACCACTACTAAAATCGTTAGGATAGACATTAGCATTACAATTACTAGTAGAATTTGTACTATAATCACTACTTCCATCGGCTCCAGACATATAGAAATTAGCACTATAAGCAGTAAAAAGCCCCAAAGTGGTAATATTGGCTACTACCCTACTTAAAGCAGTAGTACCAGCCGTACAACTATCGTCGGTAAATATGCTTACCTCTGCTGCTTTTGCGTATGAGTTAGAAAACACACATAACAACAACGATAAAATTAATATTCTAAGTTTAAGCATTTTTCTTCCGTGCTTGTTATAAAATCAGTTCAATTTATTTTTAACTATTGTTTTAGCCAATATATTCATCATCTTGCCTTAGTGTCTCCTTCGTCGCCAGCACTTGCAACTTTAGCAGCAGATTCAGCCGCACCCTTAGTATCACCCATGTAATATTTAGCAACCGCTATAGCAGCTTGTACTGCTTTATCAACCACAGCCATCGGGCTACCAGCGTTCTTACCAAGTGCAGCCCCCCCCCCTGTTAATTCTGAAGCAAACTGTCCAAGCATGCCAGCAAATTTATAAAATAAATAAGCGAACAAGGTTAAAGTAACCATACCTACCAACATATTATTTACCACAGTATTGCTTAATATTGTCATACTAAAGAAAAGTGCAACGACAGTATCTGTATAGCTATATCCTGCTTTAATAGGATTTAAGTAATAACCTATGGATTCCTTGCATTTAGTAACATTCTCTACTGGAATAATCTCTGGACAGCCAGTACCTGGATTGTCTGGATCACAGAGCATAAAAATGGGCAACTCTCGTACCGTTCCACCATTATTAAATAATACGCTCGCTTTAGAAAAGGTACAATCGCCAAACATAGTTTGGTCAAAAATGGTCAACATTAATGCCATATAGGCCGCTACTACCATTGGCTGCAGAGCATATGCAGCAAGTAATTTAAGCCAACCGTCATAAAAACCCTTAGTCGCCTCGAATAATGCCATTGGTACAAAAACAGGGGCTAAGTAAACTAAAATAGATACTAAAATCATTGAAATAACCGTAATATTAACCATATATACCGTGACTGATAATACAAATATGGCAAACACCATAGAAAAAGCTAAAAATATAAACTGAAATGACATAAAGGCTGGCAATAACAGGCCCACTAATACCCCTGATCCTAAATCTGCTAAAGTCATCGCAGCACTAGTAGCCGTATCAGCAGCTGCATCAGCACTTGGATCAGCAGCTGTATCCGCAGCTGAATCAGCTGTATCGTTAGCCATATCAGATGTTTGGCTGCTAGAACTCATAAAACCAGCTACTTGACTAAGATTTAGCCCCATATAATACATCAATCGACAATCGATACTGTCCCACATTGATAAATAGGTATATTCTGCAGCATAATCTTTAGGATCGTAATAACAAAGCCCGTCAGAACCACCTGATGAATAGACCATATTGGCTAAAGAAGCTGAACCATTATTAAAAAATGGTAACATGTAAGTAGTCACTCCATCATCATAAACCGGCTGATTATTTACTCCATACCCAGTGGAAATCCCTACGGAAAAATAAACTACCAATATATATTTAGCACCCATTTTAAAGAATTCACCCTTAGAAGGCATATCATGACCTAAAACTATTTTTAAGCCGAATAAAACGAGATAAAGCGTTAATGCCGCGCGAATTGCTTTACGCATCCTATCTTGAAAAACTGGAAAATAACTAGTAGTGTAGCTCCCGCTACCACAAGCAGATGTATCAAAAAACAACCGAGCTATACTTTCTTTAACACATTGGATTATAGAACCAGCTATCGGCAGAAAACTTCTTGATTGCTGATTGGCATTATTTGAACAAGACTGAGCAACAAAGCAACTGTCTGACAGGCCAAATCTTGAACAATCAGGGATATATTTACAACCAATGGCTTGGTAGCCCAAAGCAGTATCAAAATAAGCGCAAATTTTATCACCATTTTTCATCGCTTTTAAAGTACCGATAGGCAGTAGATAAAATTTTGGACCCCATCCATTCGTAGTAACCCAATTGCAATCCCATTTTACGCTAAAATCCCAATCAACATATTGATAGCACATCCTCATGCCACCTTTATAGTTACAAGCTACCGCCGGATCAGTGTTACAAGTAGTATCACCTTCGGCACAATTTTTAGGATTATGCACAACGGGATCATCACCGCTATTAGGGTAATAATCTGGATTACATTTATTAGTAGGATTATCCTTATAATCACTATAACCAGGCGCACCGTCTATCTTAAAACTACTGCTATATAGCGTAAAAAGCCCAAGCGTGGTAATATTAGCAACTATTTTATTCAAAATAGTTATCCCCCCAGTGCAGCTATCATCAGATTGCCAATCTGCTCTTGCATACTGATTAGATAGCATACTTAGCACAAGTGATAAAATTAATATCCTAAGCTTTGTCATTTTTATTCCGCGCTTGCTCATAAAATATATGTAACCAATTCTCTGGGTTATCACCATATTCTTTACGTAATTTATTTAGAAGTAATACTGTTTCTGATCTTCCAGACAATACGTTAATAATATCATCCATACCTTTTAAATCTATTCTCGCAACCACCGCACTTATTCCTTGCTTGATTAGAAAATAACGGCTACCAGGATCAGTGGTTTTTATAAGAATATATTCACGTTGACTAAGCATAAACGCAGTGCGGTATACTTGAGTAGCTTTAAGGTTAGGTAGAAAAATTTGAGTAGCAGTTTGCTGGATTAAAGTATCACTAATAGCACTTTTACTAGCATCCTCCACACTTTGAGTAGCAAAAATTACAAAAGTATTTAACTTACGCAAGACTTTAAGCCAATCTTTAATTTTAGGAGCAAATATGGGATTATCAATCAATGCCCAAGCCTCATCGAGTACAATCATAGTAGCCGTTCCATCAAGCGATATATTGATTCGATGAAACACATATAATAATACAGGCCCTAAACACATAGTGTCTTTAAGTAATTCAGCCATTTCAAAGCCAAAAATTCTAAAATTCTTTAAATCCATCGCATCTTCTTCGTTATCGAAAATACTAGCATGAGAACCTTTAGAGTGCCACATGGCTATTCTAGTTGCTAAACTTCCAGCCCCTTCAATACCCAGAAAAGCCACAATATTTGCTAGTCGACGATCCTTTTTAGCTAATTTATAATTACCATTAATTGCTTGCGAAAGAGCCATGATATTTTCAGCCGAGAGCTCTTCACCATTAACTGTTACCAATAATTTTAATAAATCTAGTAAGAAAGTACGATTCTCTCCAGTATCCGCAAGCTGAAAAGGGTTAAAGTTTGACTTTTTAGATGGATCAATAACCGTATATATTCCTCCCAAAGCTCGAATAAAAATCTCCGCCCCTCTATCTTTGTCGAAGAAAAACATTCTACATTTAAATTTTTGCGCCATCGCACAGAGAAAATTCATTAATACCGTTTTACCAGCCCCCGTAGGTCCAATAATCAAAGTATGCCCTACATCACGAACATGAAAATTGAAATGATATGGAGTACCAGAGGTAGTATCAAAAACCGTTACCGAATCGCCCC